>JBAXYK010000052.1:0-5728 GCA_041670825.1 Bacilli bacterium
GGGTAATTGGTATATATTCACTTATGTTTCTAAAAAAGATAGTTTCTTCCAATTGAATTTTTATTTTGAAAAAATGATTTGGGTAATGATTTTTTTGGCCATATCTTTTATAGGAGCAGTTTTTATTATTTACTATTTATCTAAAAGAAGCAAAAAAGTCAATTCGGTTTTTGCTGATAGATTATCTAAACTAATCAATAACATTTCAGGTGGAGTAGAAATATGCAGTGTTGAAAAGGGTTATCCAATAATATATGTTAGTAATGAATTTTGTAGAATTACTGGATATACAAAAGAAGAATTATTAAAAATGAAACATATCGATTTAGTATTTGAAGAAGATAAAAGGATTATTACAGATTTTGTTGATAGTGATGTTGATAGTCCAATGGATTTAACATATAGAATTGTAAGGAAAAATGGCGATATTATTTGGGCCTGGGATAAGGGCTCAATAATAAAAGAAGACAACAATGAACAAATTTATCAATGTGTCATAATGGATATAACAGGGAAAATTGCTCAAGAACGAAAAGCAATAAAAGATGCGGAAGAATTAAGGCTTATAAATGAGAAATTGAATTTTGCTATTGATAATTCAGATTTACTTTTCTTTGAGTATTACGTTGCCGATAAAAGAATAGTCCAGGTTCGCAACGAAACTGAAACTTTTGGGATACCTAAAGAAGTTTCTAATGTTCAAAGATTATTTATGGATAAAGGTCTGCTTCATCCAAGCAGTTATGAAAGATTCAATAGGCTTTTTGAGAGAGCGGAAAATGGCGAAAAAGAGATTAAAGAAACATTATTGTTGATAGATCAATCAAATAAAGAAAGATATGTAGAATTAGTACTGAAAAATATTTTTGACGATGATGGTAAACCAAATCGTTTGATTGGTGTCGCAAAAGATATTACAAGTTCTTATCTATTAATGAAAGAAAGAAAATTAACAGAAGCTATTAACCAAATTACATATATGAATTTCGTTGTAAACATTACTAAAAATAGTTTTATGCATGGCAATGAAACTTGGGAAAAAGTTTCTGAGTTAGATTATTCAAGTAATTATGATTCCGAAATTTATCGTTTGGCTATAGAACAAATATATAAAGATGATGTTGATATATATCTAGATTTCTATAGTAGAAGTAAGTTGCTAAAATTATTTACTTCAGGAAGAAACTCTATTACATGCGAATATCGCATACTTTCGATAGATAAAAAAGATTATGTATGGATTTATTCAATATGTACAATGGTAAAAGATGATACTACAGGTGAATTAATTGCACTTTTCCAACTTCAAGATATTTCTGGTCAGAAAAATGATGAGATGAAAAGCAAAGAGGTTCAAAAAATCTATAAGGCTTTACTATCCAATGCCGAAAGAATATATGAAGTTGATTTAACAGAAGATGTAGTAATAAATTCTAATGAGGTCTTCTATAATCGCTTTGGTTTATCACAAGAAAAAAGCTATGATAAATTAGTTATTGATTTAGCAAAACACGTTACAAGTGATACAATTGATGATTTCTTGATGAGTTATGATAGAGAAAAGCTCATAGAAGCTTATAAATTGAAGAATAAATCTGTTGTTATGGCAGAATACAAGACTATTGATTCTAATAATAATGAAAATTGGTGGTCTTCTGCAATTTATTTAATTGAAGGAAATGATGAAAGAATTAAAGGGTTCTACTATATTAAGAACATAGATAAAGAGAAACAAAAAGAGCAAGAATTAATTGTTCAAGCACAAACTGATCCTTTAACAAAGACATATAATAGAGAAACGGCTAAAGATATGATAGTGGATTATGTTTCCAAAAATGGTTCAAATAGTTTGAATGCTTTCATAATTTTGGACATTGATGATTTTAGAATATTTAATAATCGTTTTGGACATAGTTATGGAGATGAGGTTTTAATAGAAATCTCTAGTGTTATTAAGTCAGTCTTTAGATCTAGCGATATTATAGGAAGACTTGGTGGAGATGAGTTCACTATATTTGTGAAAAACATTGGGTCCATAGAATATTTAGAAAAGAAGATTTCTGAACTTGTGACTACAATTAATAACATTAATCTTCAAGGTGCAAAAGATGTAAAAATTTCTATAAGTGTTGGTTCATACATATTAGATAAAATTAAACCATCTTTCCAAGAAATGTATTGCAAAGCAGATGATGCTTTATACCAAGCAAAAGAAAAAGGAAGATGTCAATATGTAATATATGATGAAAATAATGCTAGAACTGATTCGTGTTCGATTTATGATTTTGCAAATATTACATCTAAAACAGGTCATAGTTTTGATAGTGAGAAATACAAAAATCTTGATACTGAGACCACTTCTCAAATATTTGATGTATTTTATGGTAGTAATAATCTTGAGAAGAATATTGAAGAATCACTAAAGAACATAAACGAAAAATACTTGCTTGATTTTTCAATAGTTGTTAGTGATATTAAGGATAAAAAGATTATTAATTCTGTAAAGTATCCAAATAAGTCAGAGTTCATCGATAAAATAGTTAATATAATGAATATTGATAAATTGCTTGATTCATTTGATAGAAATGGAATCTTGTATTGCCCAAATCTTGGGAGTCATTTTAAAGGGTGCTCGGATATATTTAATGGTTCGGAAGTAGTTACGGCATTGTTTATTGCCATAAAAGATCGTGGAGAAATAATTGGTTTTGTTGGTTACATGTCAATTACTCCTGAGAAGATATGGCTTCAAAAAGAAGTTGAAACATTGACAGATTTAGCAAGAATTATGTCAACATTTATTAGAGAAAAGCGTTAATAGACGTTTAAGGAAAGACTAGAGTCCCGCATCTAGTCTTTCTGTTTTATATGTATAATATTTGTCAATATTTACTTTTTTGTGTTAATATATAATACTACAAGATATAAGAAAGGAGATGATAGAATGAAAAAATTGTTTATTGTTTTTGCTTTACTATTAGGTGTGATAATTACTCCATCTTTAGCATATTATTCTCAGACAGTAACTAAACCAGTAAGTGTTGGTGTTAGGACATACCAAATAATTAGTCCTAGTTCGGAATTTATGACAGCAGTTTTGAATCCTGGCGAGTCAAAGACTTTTGGGTTTTTCATTACATCATCTAATTATTCCGATTCTTATAGCTTAGAAGTAAAGGTTAGTAATCTTAATGGTTTAAGTGCGGTTTTGAAAAAGGATGGCAATCAATACACAGGTACTTATGGAAGTGATGGCAAACTAACGTTTATGTTAACAAATGAGTTTGCTAAAAATATGAGTACTGTTAATTTGTATAATTTAGTTTTTACCAACCCAACAAGTAGTTCAATATCTGCAAGTTCCTTATTAATTCAAACAAATGGAGTAAGATATTCTGTAAATGAAAATGATTTTGGTTATATAAGCAATGGTAATAATAATTTTGGTTGGATAAAATTTGTTACCAGTTGGTGGGGAGATTATTACGGCAAGATTGAAAACTCATATGGAGGAACATTGAGCAATAACATAATTCTTGATAAGGATTCTAATGGTAATGTATATGTCGTTTCTTACGATTCGCAAAATATTGCTGACCCAAAATTATATGGACTTGTAGTGTATGTACCAAATACTATTAATTACAACAACATAAATATTATTGGTGAAGATCCATCGGTGCCAATTGATGTTTCTTTCAATAGAATTTATGCAGATTCCATAAATATTATTTCTTCAGGATCTGTAACATTTTATTCAGTAGAAGTTGAAGGACCAGTTAACATAAGTGCAGGTAAGAACGTTGTAGTAAATGGCGGAAATAATTCTTCGATACAAGGAGAACTAAATGTTTCAACAAATGGCGGTAACATTGAAGCTACCGGATTAGAAGTTGGAGGGGACATGAGCCTCAATGCAAGTGGAACAATAAATTTCACGGATACAGATGTAGATGGTAATGTGGAATTAGCAAATGCTGCATACATGATGGCCTCTGGTGTGAATGCCACAGGAGATGTAGTGGTTAATGATTCGGGGTCACTTAGCATAACAAATATAGTCACGGGGGGTAGCTTTAGTGTAGCAAGTGCGGGATCGATAGTCGTTTCAGGGATTGTCGCTACCGATGTAAAGGTAGAAACATCAACTTCACAAAATCAAGAGGCAATTTCAATATCTGATTTATATAATTATGATAGCAACAACAATAGAATACCTCTAGAAAGCATTATAATTGATGCAGGGAAAAATAACCTTGTTCTAAATTTATATGCAGCAAAACAAGCATATATAGATATGTCAAAACAAAATGGTGCTACTCAATTAACGTTATCAATAAATGTATTTAACAACAGATTAGATTTAACAAACATAAAAAATAAGACAATGACAAACATTGTAAGTGTTAATTACGTAAATGGAGAATTAAATCCTGATATTTTCCATATAAATGGTAATAGTAATACAAGTTTAACAATGACACTTGTTGGGTAATATTTTCACTAAATGAGTAAATTATTTGACAATTTATACACAATTTAATATGATTAAGGTGTATAGATAATACACATTTTAAACCGAGAAAGGCAAAACATGCGAAAGTGTGTGACGCAAAACTATAGGGCCTAAACTTAACAACAGCAAGGCAGCCAGAACCCCACAGCTTCTTATAAATTATAAGAAGACAAAATGATTTTCAGGGGAGGAATTTAAAATGAAAAAAATTCTAGTAACATTATCTTTATTATTAATGATTGCTACATCAATGGTAGCAGGAACTCTAGCTCTTTACTCAGCATCAGTTGATAATGCAGCAGAGTCAACAGTAGTAGCCAAGACATTTGTCTTCACAGCAGAGGCTTCAGAGTCATTTGCAACAGAAGTCAAAATGGCACCTGGTGAAACATTGACTTTCGATGTAGAAGTTAAAAACAACGACGGAATCAACTATTCTGAAGTTGATATGGATGTAGCCTTTGTGGTTTCATTCACAGGCGATTTAGCAGCAGCAGATATTGATGTAACTACACCATCTGCTTTAGTCTTAACAGGCGGAGCAAATGATTCTGAAGTAGTAACAGTAACAGTATCTTGGGCCGCAGGTAATGCCGGCGAAGACAACCAATTCATTGGCAAATCAGGTCTTCTACAAATCTCTGCATCAGCTGTTCAAAAGTTAGCAGCTTAGTTCGCCAGAGAATTTTAAAGATCTATACGTTAAACCACAAGGCAACTTGTGGTTTTTCTTTATTTATCATATAATTTAATTATGGAAAAAAGAACTGGGCTTACTACACAAAAAGATATTGAAAAAATGCAAGAAGAATTAGCAAATGTTATTGAAGGGAAAGATAAGTTATCAAAGAAAAAAACATTGACTAAAGTATTTAAAAACTTCTTCTTTATTTTAATTGTATTTCTTTTTCTAGGGATTTTAGGCAATGTTTTTGTTACAAAAGCAAATGGAGATACTCCTAATATTTTTGGAATATATATATTTAAAGTAGAAACATTTAGTATGGAACCAACGATAATGGTGGGTAATTTAATTATTAGTCAAAAGCCAAAATCTCAAGATGATGTTAAGTTGAATGATATAGTAACTTTCAAAAATTTAAATAATTTGACAGTTACTCATAGAATTGTAGAGTTCGTTTATGATGATACCAATAATATAATAGGATATAGGACAAAAGGAGATAATCCAGTTAATGATGTTGATGCTGA
>JBAXYK010000053.1:0-5689 GCA_041670825.1 Bacilli bacterium
CAGCACAAACTACAATATCACCAATGTTTGAGGTTTTTCTAAAAGAGCCACCTAGTAGTCGGAAAACACGAACACTACGTGCTCCCGAATTATCAGCAACCACAAGATTTGTTTCATTTTGAATCATAAATAGTTACCTCCTATTCGCTTTCAACTTTAGCAGCTTTTTCTAGCACTTCGACAAGTGTGAAATGCTTTGTTGCTGATAAAGGACGTGTCTCCATGATAAGAACCTTATCACCTACATGAGCGATTCCTTGTTCATCATGAGCTTTGTATTTTTTAGTGTTTTTTACCTTTTTCAAATATAGACTATGTTTTTTATGGGTTACAACTTCAACAGTGATAGTTTTTTCCATCTTGTCAGAAGTTACAATTCCTGTTAGTTTTCTACGTTTATTTCTTTCCATGATGGTACCTCCTATCCATTGGCAATTTCGCGTTCTTTAATAATTGTTAAAATACGCGCAATGTCTTTTTTGATTACTTTCTTTTTGCTTGATTCAGTTGAATTTCCGGTTGCTTGTTGGAATCTTAATACAAATAATTCCTCTTTGAGCTCTTGAACTTTTTTAACTAAATCTTCTGATGTTAATTCTCTAATTTCTGTTAGTTTCATGCTCATTCACCAACCTTTTCCGCCTTGGCAACAATTCTTGTTTTTACCGGAAGTTTATGTGATGCTAAACGCAAGGCTTCTCTTGCATCTTCTTCACTAACTCCTCCAATTTCAAACATAACTGTTCCTTCTTTTACTACTGCTACCCAATGATCTGGAGCACCTTTACCAGAACCCATACGAACCTCTAAAGGTTTCTTTGTTCTTGATAAATGTGGAAATATTCTAATCCAGACTTGACCACTTCTTTTAGTGTATCTAGTCAAACAAATACGAGCAGCTTCTATTTGATTGCTTGTTATATAATCACCTTCGAGAGCTTGAAGACCCATGCTTCCAAAAGCAACATAATTACAACTTGTAGCCTTACCTTCATAACTTAGTGAATGTGGCTTTCTATATTTCGTTCTTTTTGGCATTAACATAAAGTTCTACTCTCCTTTCGCAGATTGAGGTTGAGTTTTAGCTTTTTCTGGAAGTATTGTTCCACGACAAATCCATACCTTTACCCCTAAGCGTCCATAAGTTGTGTGTGCCTCAGCAACTGCAAAGTCAATATCAGCGCGTAAAGTATGTAGAGGAACTACGCCTTCTGCATAACCTTCACTTCTTGCAATATCTGCTCCAGCTAAACGTCCAGAAATCAATGTTTTAACTCCTTTAGCTCCAGCCTTCATGACACTTTGAATTGCTCTTTTTTGTACTGTTCTGAATGAAGCACGTTGTTCCAATTGTTGAGCCATAGTCTTAGCGACTAAAACTGCATCCAAATTTGGTGACTTAACTTCTACTACAGTAATTTTTACTTTTTTATCTTTTGCAATTTTAGAAATTGCTTTATTTAATTCTTCAACTGTCTTACCATCTTGACCAATTACAACTCCTGGTCTAGCAACGTGAACAATTATTTCAACATTGTCTTTAGTTCTTAATATTTCCACTCTAGAAAGAGCTGCATCATATAATTTTTCTTCTAATAATTTGCGGATTTTGATATCCTCGTGTAGAAATGTAGCAAATTCTTTATCAGCATACCATTTTGAATCCCAATCACGGTTAATACCGACTCTCATTCCTACTGGATTTACTTTTTGTC
The DNA here is from genome assembly GCA_041670825.1 of Bacilli bacterium. GTDB lineage: Bacteria > Bacillota_I > Bacilli_A > RFN20 > UBA1709 > JAQUUH01. The sequence continues at coordinate 1,716 of JBAXYK010000053.1, forward strand.
CCATGATTTAGCACCTCCTATTGTTTCTCTGCAACGATGCAAGTAATATGACTTGTTCTTTTTACCAAACCAGAAGAACTACCTTTTGCTCTTGGCATAAAGCGTTTCATTCTAATTCCATCGTTTGCATATATTTCTTTAATAAATAATTTTGAACCATCCATATCATGATTCTTTGTTGCATTAGCCACTGCAGACTTAATTAACTTTGCTACTACTGGAGCAGCAGACTTATTTGTGTTTGCTAAAGTTGATAATGCATCATTAACTGCCATACCTCTCACAACATCAATAACTAAACGAACTTTGCGAGGAGTTATTCTAACAGTTGATACTTTTGCTTTTGCTTCCATTATTGTTACTCCCCCTATTTACCACTTGATGCGGCAGCTGCCTTATCTTCTGCAGTATGACCTGTGTGTCCTTTATATGTTCTTGTTGGAGAAAATTCTCCTAGTTTATGTCCAATCATATCTTCAGTAACATAAACTGGGATATGTTCGCGTCCGTTGTAAACAGCAAATGTGTGTTCAACAAATTGAGGGAAGATCGTTGATCTTCTAGACCAAGTCTTAATTACTTCTTTTTTACCTTGTTCATTAAGTTTTTCAACTTTTTTCATTAGGTGAGCATCACAGAATGGTCCTTTTTTCAAGCTACGTGCCATTTATTTTTCCTCCTTACTTATCATTTCTTCTTCTGACTATTAATCTAGAAGAGTTTTTCTTTCTATTTCTTGTCTTAACTCCAAGAGCTTTTTTGCCCCATGGAGTTCTTGGTGCATCGTGTCCAACTGGGTTTTTACCCTCACCACCACCATGTGGGTGATCGCATGGATTCATTACAGCTCCACGAACTGTAGGTCTTACACCTAACCAACGTTTTCTTCCAGCTTTACCTAAACTTACAAGAGCGTGGTCTTCATTTCCTACTGATCCTATTGTTGCTTTACAACCAACAAGGAATTTACGAACTTCACCAGAGGCTAAACGAATAGTGACATATTTTCCTTCTTTACCAAGAATTTGTGCACTACCTCCGGCTGAACGAACAACTTGTCCACCCTTGCCAGGCTTTAACTCAATATTGTGAATGAAAGTTCCTTCAGGAATGTTTGCTAATGGAAGGCAGTTACCTACCTTAATATCAACATTATCCCCAGAAACAACTTGCATACCTACACTTAATCCTTTAGGTGCTAATATGTATCTCTTTTCACCATCAACATAGTTAATTAAAGCAATATTAGCAGAACGATTTGGATCATATTCAATTGTTGCAACATTTCCTACAATCCCATCTTTATCTCTTTTAAAATCAATTATACGATAACGTCTCTTGTGTCCTCCACCAATGTGGCGGCATGTTATCATTCCAGTATTATTTCTACCACCGGTCTTACTTAGATTAACTAGCAAAGACTTTTCTGGCTTACTGGCAGTAATTTCTTCATATGTCAAGCTGCTTAATGCGCGACGGCCTGCAGATGTTGGCTTATAATTTTTAATTGGCATTATTTTTTCCCCCTTATCCTTTCATTATTTGGAAATATTGTTTTCTTCCAAAAATTTACTTTTTGTCTTCGAAAAGATCAAGAGTTTCGCCAGGAGCTAATTTGATAATAGCTTTTTTGTATGCTCCCATAAAACCATCAAAACGACCAACGCGTTTAGGTTTTCTTCTAACATTTACAATATTGACCCTTTCAACTTTTTTATTAAAGATTGCTTCAAAAGCTTTCTTTATTGCTGTTGAGTTAGCATCTTTTGCTACTTTAACAGTAATCTTGTTTTCTGTTTGCATTAATTTCAAACTTTTTTCTGTAACTACTGGTCTTTTTATGATTTCATAATCGAATTGAGTTGCTGCTGGATATTTTGCAGTTACAACTTCAGTAGCTTTTTCTTCTACTTTTTTAGTTCTTGCCATCTAGAAGCACCTCCTCAATTATTTCAACGGCTTCTTTTGTGAAAATTACTGTATCACAATTTAATAAATCATAAACATTAACTTGATCTACATATAGTAAGCCAACTGTTGGAATATTGAATGCTGATAACATTGCATTGTCATTGAAAGATTCTTCACCAACAATTATTAATGTTTTTCCTTTAGCATTTACTTTTTCCAAACTCTTGACCATCTCTTTAGTTTTTGGAGCAGCAAATTCAAACTTATCAACAACAATCATTTCTGAATCTTTGACTTTGGATGATAAGGCTGATCTTAATGCAAGATCTCTAACTTTGCGATTAATCTTAATCTTATAGTTTTGATTACCATCTGGTCCAAAGACAACTCCACCATGTCTCCATTGTGGTGCTCTTGTTGATCCAGCTCTTGCTCTTCCTGTTCCTTTTTGACGGAATGGTTTCTTGCCACCACCGCTTACTTCATCACGTTTCTTTGTTTTTGCAGTTGCTTGGCGAGAATTTGACCTAGCAACATTTACTGCATCAAACATTGCCTGTGTATTTGGCTCAATTCCAAATACGGCATCATTTAATTCTATCTCACCAACATTTTCTCCTAATTGGTTTAATACTTTTAATTTAGTCATGCGTATTTCCTCCCTTCACAAGAGACCTATTCAGCTGACGCTTCATAATTAATAAGCGTCTTTGCTGCAGGTACATTCTTTTGAGTTTTTGTAGCTGATTGAATTGTAACTAAGCCTCTATTTGGTCCAGGGATGGCGCCTTTAATTAAAATAACATTTTTGCTTTCATCCGCTTGAACAACAGTTAAGTTTTGAATTGTTCTAGTATAGTTACCATGATGTCCAGGCATTTTTCTCCCTGGATGAATACGGTTATTAGTTCTACCTGAAGTAGCTAAAGTACCTACACCTCTATGATATCCAGAACCATGTGCACTTGGTCCTCTTTGGTAGCTATATCTTTTAATAACACCAGAGAATCCTTTGCCCTTTGTTGTTCCAATAACATCTACAATTTCGCCAGCATTGAATATTGTTGATAAAATTTTATCTCCAACATTGAATTTCATCATTTCGTCGCCTTTTACTTCTCTAACAAATTTCTTTGGAGATGTATTAGCTTTTACAAATTGACCTTTTTCAGGCTTAGTGGCTAATTGCTCTTTTTTATCTTCGTATCCCAGTTTAAGAGCCTCATAACCATCTTTTTCAACTGTTTTCTTTTGTAAAACAATATTTGGCAATACCTCTACTACTGTAACTGGAATTAATGTTCCGTCTGTAGCGAACACTTGAGTCATACCAACTTTTCGTCCTAAAATAGCTTTCATTCTAACACCTCCTACTATAATTTAATCTCAATATCAACACCACTAGGTAAATCTAATCTTGTTAGAGTATCTACTGTTGTTGGATTTGGATCCACAATATCAATTAATCTTTTATGTGTTCTCATCTCAAATTGTTCGCGAGAGTCCTTGTATTTGTGAACAGCACGCAAAATAGTGTAAACTTGCTTCTCTGTAGGAAGCGGTACTGGTCCAACTACTTTTGCACCAGTGTTTTTGGCTGCTGCCACAATCTTTTCTGCTGAAGCATCAAGAATTCTGTGATCGTAAGCCTTTAATTTAATTCTAATCTTATTACTTTTAGCCATGAACTTTCCTCCTTTGTCTAAAATCTTGGCATAGACTGTGCTCCATCTAAATTACCTAGGCTGCCGTCATGACAACGCCTGTTTGTGTTTCAGGACATCGGCACCTAGCAACTTTAGACTTCTTCACACTCGTGGATTTATTTTATCAAAAAAAGGGTCTAATAGTCAACCCTTTTATATTCTATTTTTCTTCTTTAATGTTATCTTTTGTGTGTTTTTCTTCTTCCACATTTTTTTCAGCCCCTTCTTGCTTGCGTTTAGCGGCATAAGCGGCTTCCACTTTTGAAATACCAAATTTCAATATGAACACATTTATAACTAAAATTAGTCCATAAACAGCAATTACTACTATTGCAATATCTTCAAAAAAATAGTACG
>JBAXYK010000054.1:0-5631 GCA_041670825.1 Bacilli bacterium
CAACTTTTGAGTCACCAACTGGTGATCCTTTGGCTTTCAAAAATGTATGAGCCATTGCTCCACCAATTAAAATTTTATCTGCTTTTTCAAGTAGACCTTCTATTACTTTTATTTTATCTGAAACCTTTACTCCACCTAGAATTGCTATATATGGATGTTCTTTAGCAGCAACACACTTTGAAAGTGCTTGAACTTCTTTTTCAACTAAAAACCCTATAGCAGTTGGCTTCCCTTGGTCATTCATTATTGATGGAACGCCATAGGTTGATGCATGCTTGCGATGAGCACTACCAAAAGCATCCATTACATATACATCTGCTAAACTAGCCCAAAATGCTGATAACTCTGGGTCATTTTTTTCTTCGCCTTTTTCATATCTAGTATTTTGAAGTAAAATTACTTCTCCATTTTTTAATTTACTTACAGTTTCTTTTATTACTTCTCTATTTGTTGATGCACAATATGAGAAACCTTCTCCTACATACTCTTTAACTTTAGGAGCTACAAACCCCATATCATTTTTTGCTTTATCTTGCTCAGTTTTCTCTGGTTCTTTATGGTTAACTTTTCCAAGATGTGATAACAAAATAATCTTTGCTCCTTTTTCTTGTAAAAACTTTATTGTAGGTAATGCCTCAATAATTCTATTACAATCTGTCGGACAATCATTTTTTAATGGTACATTAAAGTCTACCCTAAGTAGGACAACTTTAGAAAATACCTCAATATCATTAATTGTTTTTTTCACAATTATTTCCTCCCTTTTATTCCAAAAGCGCCACAAGGCGCTTCAAGAACGAAATTAATATTATTTTTTGTTTATATTAGACCTTGTTTTTTAGCAATAGCCTTTGCTAAACGAATATATTGACAAGTATATGAATACTCGTTATCATACCAAGCAACAACTTTTACAAATTGCTTGCCTTCAGGATTATCAAAAACTAATGTTTGAGTGGCATCGTAAACACCACCATATGTAGATCCTAGTATATCATTAGAAACTATTAGTTCATCATTATATCCTAATATGTCCTTTAAATATGTTTCACTAGCTTCTTTCATGGCATTATTTATATCTTCCACTGTTACTTTTTTCTTCAATGTTAGTGATAGGTCTACTAAAGAACCATCAATAACTGGAACTCTTAATGCCCCACCATGAAGACGACCTTTTAATTTTGGAAGAACTAAATGTAGTGCTGATGCAGCACCAGATGTTGTTGGAATAATATTTGTTGCAGCAGTTCTCCCTCTTCTAAAATCTTTTTCTTTATCACCATCAAGGGTTGATTGATCATTTGTATAAGCATGAACTGTTGTCATAAATCCACCCTCTACACCAAAATTATCTTCAAGGACTTTCATAACTGGAGCTAAGCAATTGGTAGTACAAGAAGCACCAGATAATATTGTCATATCTTTGGTAATAATATCATCATTAACTCCATAAACAACTGTTGGAGTATCTTTATCTGCTGGAGCAGATATCAAAACTATTTTTGCACCACCATTTGTTATATGAGGTCCTGCAGTTTTAATTCCTTTAAATTTTCCAGAACATTCCAAAATTAATTCTGCACCATATTTTTTCCAGTCAATTAATGTTGGATCATATTGTTTAAAACATGGTATTTTCTTACCATCAAAAATTATATTATTATCTTCCCAAGAAATATCATGACCTTTAAAAATACGATGAGCTGTATCGTATTTTAATAAGTATGCAAGATTTTCAGCTGTTGAACCATTATTGATTGCTACAATTTCAAAATCTTCATCTTCTATCATTCTTCTAAATGCTAGACGACCAATCCTTCCAAAACCACTAATTCCTACTTTTATTTTCATAAATACATCTCCCTTTTTACATGTTGATTATATACTATTTTAGGGGTATCGTGCAATCTAAACGAGTTTGCTATATGTATCAACATATAAAAAGAGAGAAACTATCTCATTTCTTTACATGAATATACATTCCAATACTCATCTGGGTAGTATGATTCCTTAGATTTTCTAAGCATTTCAATTCCCACATCATCTTCTCTATTTACAATTTTTGCTTTTGGGTAAAAAGTTTTTAACATAGTAGAAACCAAATATTGATATAATCCTCTTATTTCTCCATCGGCCTTTTCAACATTTGTTTGCACACATTCATTATTTAACATCGTACATATTGAAAATCCTTCTAGTACTCCATCTATAAAAACTCCACCTATTTTCATATCCAAAATCTCATAATAATTTAGCATCCTAATTATTCCTTGATGCTCACTATCAAGACTAGGATTATCTTCTTTAGTAGCGATCCACTTTTTTATTAATTCATTGCATTCATGGCAATGGTTGCCGTTTAATTCACGAAACTCATACCTCCCTGCATAATTTTTAACAAAATAGTTATAATTATTCCTCTTTTTTTGCATTTTCCTTCCAGGATAATTCATTAGTTTATCAGCTTCATAAACATAATCTGATTGGTCTCTAGTTGTTTCAAAAACAAAATAATTCTCAAGTTCTCGCTCCATTTTTCCCTTTTCGTTTGTTGGTAAATAACATATTTTAAATTCTTTCCCTTGAATAGCAAAAATTTCCTTCAAATTCTTGATTGAATTAATAAAATTATCTGGACTTGTTAATGGAGCATAAGAATAAAAGATGTCAGCTTTTATAACAAACAAAAATAAAGCATTATCTTTTTCTAAATAATACAGTGGGTAATCATCTAACCACAAAAACATGCCTACTATATTGTAATTGCTGCTTTTGTAATTCGCGATTTTCAAATATTTCTTTATAAGTTCAATATCTTTTGTTGTGACTTTTTTAAGCATAAAAAAACTCCTAATCTATAAATAAGGCATCCACACTCACGTTAAGACCCTCAGCTATCTTGTAAATTGCTATCAATGATATATTGCGTCTTCCTCTTTCTACATCACTAATATAATTGCGATGTAAGTTCGATCTATATGCTAATTCTTCTTGAGTGATTTTCAATATATTTCTAAGAGCTTTAACTCTATTACCAAATTTAAGCTCAATATTTCTATTCTTATCCATCATTTCTTTCTTCTCCCTTTATTTTATCCGCAATTTCCATTAGTTTTTGCATTCTATGATTTATTCCTGATTTTGTTATTTGCACATTGTGTTTTTCATATACTGCTTCAACAAGATCGTTCAAACAATACTCGGGATGTTCTAATCTAATTTTTGCTAAATCTCGGTACTTATCATCTAAATTATCTAATCCTATTCTCGATTGTATAATTTTTATTTTAGCTTGTTGTTCTAGCCCTTTATTTAAGGCCTTTTTTAAGTTAGCAATATCACAATTTGAAACTCGATTAGCACTATTGTATTGATCACGTTGAATTCTTACATTTTCAAATTTCATCAATGATTGATATGCACCTACAACTCTTAAAAAATCAGCAATTTGCTCTGATTTTTTAAGGTAAACAATTATTTGATTTCTTCTTTTGATAATTTTGCCATTAATATAAAACTTACTTATTTGATTTACCAATAAATTTGCATGCTCCAAACTATTGACAGCAACTTCCAAATGATAGTTGCTGGTATATGGAGAATTTACACTTCCTGAAGCCAAAAACGTCCCAGCTATATAACTTCTTTTTACTTCTGGATTTTGCAAAAACTCATATTTTGGTAACATTGTGAAACCAACCTTTTCGTTATATATTTGCAATGTTTCAAGCATGTTTTTAACATTATTGGTAATCTCCAACAAAATAATTTTGTTATTCCCATTTGTTTTAAAGCGTTTCTTCTCACTTACAATGATTCTGCATTCGCTCTTAAATATAGATTTTGTTAGTGAAAATATTAATTTAGCTATTTTTTTGTTCTCTGTTTTTATTTGAATTACCCAATCATTGTCTCTCAATAATAGACTACCATTTACTTTTATAAAGGCAGAAAGCAATGCTAAATTTGAAGAAATATTTCTTTCTTCAGTAAGACAAATTTCATTTTTTACTTCATGTGTGAAAGATATTTTTTCCTCGTTATTAAAATCCTTGGTCATTACTTTCACCACCTTCTAGTTCACTATATTATTACACTTATAGACTGAAAAAAACAAATATTTATTATTTAACTTCTTTTTTCTTCTTGAAAAAATTTAAATAAATTATTCCTAAAACTCCAAATACAATAAATGCTATTGATGTTATTATTGATGTTCTTACACCCATAATTTGCATGATATACATTTCGTTTCTAAGAGGTTCCAATAATACTCTTACTACCCCATACCAAACAAAATATGACATTGCCAAACTACCATTTTTGCGAGATTTCCAAAATTTTCTTAAAAGAATACTTATTAAAACGAATCCCAAAATATTTAATATGCCCTCATACAAGAATAATGGTTGAGCTACTTCTGTAATTGCACATGCAATATCTCCTCCACCTTGCATTTGATTCAAGATAAATTTTGGCAAAAATGATAATTTACTTGCATCAACACATTGGCCATATACTTCTTGATTAAAGAAATTCCCCCATCTTCCTATAGCTTGAGCAATTAGAATATTAGGAACCACTAAATCTAATACATGTTTTACTTCAATTTCTTTGTGAGCTTTTTTAATATAGATCATTCCTGCTAAGGCACCAAAAACCACACCGCCTTGGATTGCAAGTCCACCTTCCCAAGAAAAAAATGCATGATACCAATTCGCTCCAGTATATGCGGAAAGATTTGATAAAACAAACCATATTCTTGCTCCAATCAATCCCGCTGGGAAAGAAATGAAGAAAAGATTATCAATCATATCACTTGAGTATCCAGCTTTTTTAGCAAAATACTTAGAAATAGCAAGAGCTAAGATTGCTCCAATAATTATGAATATTGCATACCAATATATCGTAAAACTTCCTATTTGTATGAAATATGGGTCTAGTTTTGTAAGCAGATTAATCATCATTACTTTCCTCACTTCCTGCTAATTTATCAAAATTTGACATTAACTCTTTAGTAGCATTAAATCCTTGAGATTTCAGTTTTAAATTTGTAATACCAACCTCTATTAAATCCGATATAAACCTACCACCAGTAACTGGTATTCTTATAAGCGGAATATCAACATCAAGTATACTTTTTACTGGCTCATCTAAAGTTAATCTTTCAAAAGCATTTATCTCTTCTAGTGATACTAATTCAACTACATAATCTATTGTTTTAAAATCTATTACAGAAGTGATACCAAATATTTTTGAAACATCAATTACCCCAATGCCTCTAACTTCAAGTAGATTCTTTAAGTGCTTAGGAGATTTTCCATATATTTTATTGTAGATTTTATAAGTTATTATTGAGTCATCTGATATTAATCTATGACCCTTCTTTATCAATTCAAGTGCTGATTCACTTTTCCCAATTCCACTTTTGCCAACAAGTAAAACACCCATCCCGAATATTTCTAAAAGTGTCCCGTGATATAATTCTTGTAATGCAGTTTTTTCATTAACAAATTGCATTATTTCATTTATTAAAACAGAAGTTTCCGTTTTACTTCTAAATAAAGGGAAGTTCTTCTTTTTACATACATCAAGTAGCAAGGATGGACATTGCAATCCTCTTGCTATCAA
>JBAXYK010000055.1:0-5549 GCA_041670825.1 Bacilli bacterium
AATGATAAAATGAATAAAAAAGTATCTGATTTTATAATTATTATAATAATGTCATTTGTTATTAGCTCTTGTAGTAATGTTTCAAGTTCTAATAGTGAATATCAAGTAATAGAAAAATATGTTCCTAATGCTATTAGTGAAGAAGGAACAGTTGTTACTCCATTTAACACAACAATATCTTTAACAATGTTTAACTCTAAAGATATTAATGAATATTTTCCTTTATTTGAAAAAGAAATATTAAAATTACATAAATATTTTGATAGATATAACTATTATATTGATGAAAACGGGAAAAGAATCAATAATTTAAAGGTTATTAATGATTCTTATGGAAAAAATGAAGAGATTATAGTGGATAATGAATTATATGATTTGTTAAGTTTATCTTTAGAAATGACAAGATTAACAAATGGATATTTTAATCCAACATTGGGAAGATTAATTGATTTATGGAGTGATAAATTTTTTATAATTCCAACAGAAAATAGTGATCCAGAAAGCACTCTAATTGAAGAAGCATTAAAATGCAGTGTGAATAAAGAAAATATTAACGATGTAATAGTATTAGATCCAATTAAAAAAAGCGTAATTTTTAATAAAATAGAAAATTGTAATGGTAATGCTATAATATCTTTAGGAGCAATAGCAAAAGGATATGCAATAGAAAAAGCAAAAAATATTGTTGAAAATGTTCCGAGTTTAATAGATGGAGGTAGGAGCAGTTTAGTAGCCACAGGGATTAATCCTAATCCTGCAAGAGACACTTGGAATCTTGGTGTATTAACTCCATATACTGCAATAAATCTAGGGGTTCTTTCCATAAAGGGAGAATTAACTTTTTCAACCTCAGGAGATTATGAAAAATGTTTTTATATAACAAATCCTGATGGCAGTCTTACCATTCGTCATCATATATTGAATCCTAATACTGGATATAGTGAAAATTATTATCGATCAATATCACTATTAAGTAATGGAAATGCTGGAGTAATAGATGCATTAAGTACTGCATTATTTAATATTAATGATTTTTCTTTGGTTAATGAAATAATAAAAAATGTTGAGGATTTTTATTACCTTGATATTGAGGTATTATTTGAAAAAGAAATAATAATTGATGATAAAAAAAGAATCAACGTAGTAGCCAATCAAAAATTTTGGAATTTAATGTTAGATGATTCTATTAGTTCAGTTGTAAATAAAATAGATATATTGGAGTAGTTTATGGACATTTCATTAAAGAAAAATAAGACTGATTTATTTATTGTAATAATTGCAACACTAGTTGTGGTATTTTTTGTTGTAATTAATTTATTTTATAGTAATTCAAACGATAATATTATCAGCGTTTATTATAACAATAATGTTATTCATACAATGTATTTAAACATTGATGAAGAATACATTATGGAAAAAGAATCTTTTCCTTTATTATTAGACAAAATGGTAATAGAGGTAAAAGATGGTAGAGTAAGAATAAAAGAAGAGGAGTCTCCAAAACATTATTGTTCAATAATGGGATATCAATCTCAAAAAGGTACATCCATTATTTGTGCTCCCAATAGTGTGATGGTTGTAATTGAAGGTTATGAAGATACTGGTATTGATTGGACTCCAGGAGGTGTATCATAATGTCAACTAAAATGATGGTTCGTTATGGTTTTTTACTAGCACTTTCTGTCATATTAAGTTATGTAGAATATCTTGTTGAAATACCAATATTATTCCCTGGAGCGAAACTAGGTCTTGCAAATGCAGTTGGTCTTATAGTTTTGTATTATTTTGGAATTAAATATTTTTCAATGTTTGGAATACTTAGAGTTTTATTAAGTGCGATACTTTGGACAGGATTTGGAATTAATTTCTTTATTTCTTTATCAGGAACAATATTGGCAACAATTATGACAATTTTGGTTGTAAGATATACCAAAGCTTCAATATATGGTATATCAATAAGTGGAGCAATACTCCATGGATTAGGACAAGTAATAATGGTAGCTATTTTATATCAAACATTATATATGTTGACATATGTGGTTTTCTTAATAATTTCGGGAATAATTACAGGATATTTAATGGCACTTATAGTAGCAAGTTTAATTTGTAGAATGCCTAAAATTGTGAACTAAAAGGAGGTAAATATGAAAAAAATAATAACTATTATTTTGACTTTTGGTTTTTGTGTAGGGTGTAATTATTCAACATATTCCAAGCAAGAAGACACAAAGACGCTATTAAAAAAAGATAATATAAGTTCTTCAATGGCGGATTCTCCAATTAACACTAGAAATTTAGATGAATATTTATTTATTGAGGGAGTTAATTATGTTGATGTTAGACCATATGAATGGATAATAAATGATGGCTATGTTGCAGGATTTAGATTTATCCCCTTTTATGAACTTATTGCTAAAAATGCTAGTGCAGCAAATTTTGATAATATTCTTTTCAGTTATAATTATTCAAAAACTCCTGATGGTCAAGAAATTAGAGGAGGAGATGTAGGAAGTTTTTCTCCAATATATCAAGAATCTATTCAAATAATAAAACAACTTTTCCCAAGCGATGAGCCAATTCTATTTATTTCTCAAAGTGGTGTTGAATCAGGGTATATTATAAATTTATTAATCCAATTAGGTTATGATGGTAAGAATCTTTATAATGTCGGGGGATTTTCTAATAGTGATGGTATATATTCTGCATATAAGAAATTAGTAAATCCAAATCCTAAATATTTCATACAAGGAAATCCTTATATTGATATTGAAATTGATTTATCTTTAAGTGAAGAATTAACAAAAATACCTTAAGACATTGCTTATTATATTTTGATTTGTTAAAATAAATATATCATAAATATATATATGAAAGGGGAAAAATAATGTTAAATAATAGATTTAAAAAAACAGCGAGTGCTACTATTGCATTGCTATTTGCTTTCCTTGTTACTGCTTGTGGAGGGACAAGCACTACTACAAGTTCTAGCTCATCTACTAGTCAGCCAACCTCAGGCAATATTTCAAGTGGAGTATGCGACGCTTCCAACTTGACTCTTGAAGAAATTAATGCTTATTTAAATGATCCAACAGTTACAGGGATGCTTAACGGAAATGAAATTTCAATAATTCCATTTAAACACATAAATGGACATGGTGATGAGTGGGATTTTTTTGCTTTTGTAGCATTTCAATACCAAGAGTTGCTATATGTTAAATATCAAGTAACTTATCTATCATGTACATGTAGAGCGGCAAATGTTAATTTTTGGCAAACTATTTATCTTGAACTTAGTCTTCCTGCCAGTGGAGATGTTAACGATTCAAAAATTAGAGAATTAACTTTTGATGAAGTAAATGTTGGTAATGAAACATATTTGGGTGGCTTTTGGGGAGATAGTGACCCTATACCAGATTCACCAATAACTTATGAGGTTATTAAGCAAGAGTTTATTCCATATTTAATTGGGAAAAACAAGTCTCAAATTGATGCTTGGTCAGATATTTGGGATATTGATATAAGTAATTACCAAGAAGGGGAAGGAAGAACAGATTATACTCTTGATAAATATGTTGCCGCTACTGTTTCAACAAATAATATAATTCGTATAGTTCAAGCAGTGTTTGATTATCACGGCAAAAAATATGTTGAGTAATTATTAGATATAAAAAGTGCAAATTAAAATTTTGCACTTTTTTGTTTAGTATATATTTTGATGTTATATTTAAAATAGTGTTATAATATAAACAAGAAAGGATGTGTCGTTATGAAATATCAAATAGTAGGTAAAAATGTTTCAATCACTCCAGCAATAGAAAGCAAAATATTGAAAAAACTTTCTACATTGGACAAATTCTTAATTGTTAAGGATTCGGAATGTCGGGTGGTTATAACGATTGTTCCTGATGGACAAAAGATAGAGGTTACTATTCAAACAAAATACGCAATTTTAAGAGGAGAAGTAATTAATCGTGATTTATATGCTGCTATTGACTTAGTGGTAGATAAATTAGAAGATCAAATAAGAAGAGCTAAAACAAAATTAGATAGAAGACATCGTGAAAATTTGGGTAAAGCATTTGTCTTAAGTGAAATAGAAGATATAGAAATGGAAGAAATCCCAGTAAAAACCAAATCAATAGTTGTTGATACAATGGATTTGGATACAGCAATAGCTAATATGGAATTACTTGGACATTCATTCTTTATTTATAGAGATGATGAGGAAGAAAAAATAGCAGTAGTTTATAAAAGAAAAAATGGTGGCTATGGTTTAATTGAAGTAGAATAATAAATATAAAAAGTGTAGATATTTAAAGGCTAAGTATAATACTTAGTCTTTTTTTTAACTAATGTTCTTAATATGCATTTTACTAAAATGTGAATGTAAAATTGTTAATTTATATAACATATAAGTTCAGTTTATGATATTATTATTTCAACAGCATGCATGCATGGTGGGTTTGCATGTGTGATAAAAGTTAAAAAGGAGGATGACTAATGAAGAAATTCTTTGTCATGTTGTTTGCACTTATTATAGGGTTAAGTGTAGCAACAGGATGTGGAGGAACCTCAACTTCTTCTACATCAAGTAGTAGTTCAAGCACTTCTCAAGTAGAAGATACTACTTTAAGTAGTATTAGTGTGAAGACTCTACCTTATAAGTTAAAGTATTATTCTCATGAAACCATAAATACCGCTGGTGGACAAATCGAATTGGCATTTACTAATAACACAAAACAAGTTATTGATATGTCAGATGATATGGTTAACTATAGCAGTGTTAATATGGCAACATTGGGTAAACAAAATGTTGAGTTAAGATATACCTATAAAGGTGTAACTAAATCTACAACCTATCAAGTAGAAATAGAAGACTCTAACATTTATGTAACAAACATATACCTAGATAAGGATTATGCTGAAATAATGGTTGGTGGTGGAGTAGCTCTAAAAGAAATAGTGTTACCAAAAAATGCAACTAATCAAGCAGTAGAATGGGTCTCAAGTGATCCAAGTATTGCAATAGTAAGCAATCAAGGTGTTGTTGAAGGACTAAAAGAAGGAAGTGTTGTAATTACTGTTACCGCAAAAGACAAGGGTACAAAAATTGCAACAGCAACAATTGTTGTCAAAAATCCTACAGATGACACAATTACCGTAACCTTAAGAAGAGAATTAACCCTCTCTCTCCAAACAGTTTACGAAAAATACGATAGTTCTAGTTATACAAGCTCAAATTATGAAATCTTAACTGGATATTATAATGAAGGTATCGAAGGAATATCTAGTGCTAAGACTTCAACTGAAGCTAATGCAGCATTTGTAAATGCCACTAGGAAAATGGCTCTTGTAGCAGTTAATGTTACAACTCCAGTAGTGGATTATGCTGAGTTTAGTTTTTCAGGAGATGATTTGACTGTTACTTCAGGTGGACTTGTCAATCCAACTAGTATTGGAAGATCAGTAGTTGCAAATCTTGTTATTGCTGCTTCTGTTGGAGATGAAGAAGTAACTTTACATGGTATAACAGTAACCGGAACAACAAA
>JBAXYK010000056.1:0-5428 GCA_041670825.1 Bacilli bacterium
CTTTTTTGTAATGATCATATAAATAATTGCCTCCAAATGCAAAAGCAATACCAAGAAATGCTCCAACAATAACATCAGCAGGATAATGAACACCAAGATATAGTCTAGATATTGCGACTAAAATAATTATTATAGTTGTCAGTATGCTAGCCCATTTTTTCTTTATAAAAAGCGATAAAGATGTATATAGTGTCGCCGCTGTTTGCGTGTGTCCACTTGGAAAAGAATATCCTGTTGCTGTTTCTACTCGCAAAGATCTTATTCCTTCTTCTCCAATTGGTCTAGGGGCCTTAACAATATTTTTTATAATTCCATTAAAAGTCATAGAAGTAAGCATTATGTAGGTCAATTTTTTTGCTAATTGCTTGTTGTAACAAAAATACATAAAGGCAATTATTAATATTGCTATTAATTCTTCTCCAAACATTGTTATGTCTTCAAATAAAGAATCAAGAAACCCATTATTGAATTGTTGAATCCATCTAATAATCTCTAATTGAAATTCTTTCACATTAACACTCCTTCTTATTCAAAATAATAAACTCTAGCTTCATATGGTCTTAATAAGAAACTATTTATATCTACTACATCTCCATAATTTGCTAATAAACACTTACTTTTTTTATTTCTAAATTCATCCATCAAATCAAATTTTTGATTTTTGTCAGAAAAATTGGTAATCACGAGTAAAGATTTATCTTCATAAACCCTGCTATAGACATATAAATTCTTACTTTTTTTATAATGCTCAATATATTTACCATTTCTTACTATATCATTATTCTTGCGAATACTAATTAATTTTCTATAATAATTTAAAACGGAATCATCATTTTCAATATTAGCTTTAACATTTATATTTTTATAATTATTATTAACTTTTATCCAAGGAATTCCCTTAGTAAACCCTGCATTTTTGGAATCATCCCATTGCATAGGAGTTCTAGCATTATCTCTACTTCTTTTGAATATAGCTTTCATTATATAAGATTTAGGTATTCCCATTTTTCTTGAAACTTTCAAGATATTTAATGTCTCTGTATCCTTGAAATCTTCAATTGTTTTAAAATCACCATTAGTCATACCTATTTCTTGACCTTGATAAATATATGGGGTACCTTGCAAAAAATAAATCATTGTTGCAAGCATTTTACATCCCAAATCATGATATTCAAGTTTAGTATTAAATCTACCAATTGATCTTGGTTGGTCATGGTTTTCTAAATATAGCGAATTCCAACCTATACCATACATTTTATCTTGCCATTTTGATAATACTTTCTTGAGTCTTTTTAACTTAAACTTTCTCATTAAATACTTAACTCCAAAAAAATTATCAACATCCATGTGTTCAAATGTAAACAAACTATCTAATTCTTCTCTATCCTCTTTTACATAATATGGTGCTGTATCAACATTCATTAATACTGACTCACCAACAGTCATTGCATTATATTTACTAAATGCATCAAGATATAGCTCATGTAAGTATTCATGAATATGTTTTCCATTTAAATAGTGTTCCTTACCTACCAAAGCAATATTCCATTTACCATTTGGTAATTCTTTATCTTTAGATATCAAGGTTATTACATCGCACCTAAAACCATCAACACCAAGTTCTAACCAATAATTTATAATAGATTTTATTTCTTCCATTACTTTGGGATTATTATAATTTAAATCTGGCTGCTTTTTAGTGAAAAGATGCAAATAATAATCATCTGTATCAGGATTATATTCCCAAGCATCTCCACCGAAAAATGATGTCCAATTATTTGGTTTTTTACCATCTATTCCTTTTCTAAAAAAGTAATAATCTCTATATGGTGAATTAACATCTTTTCTAGCTTCTTTAAACCAATTATGTTCATCTGATGTGTGATTTATTACTAAATCCATTATCAGTTTAATATTTCTTTTGTGCATTTCACTAATCATTAACTTCCAATCATCTAATGTCCCAAAATCATCCATAATATTGCGATAATCACTTATATCATAGCCATTATCATCATTAGGAGATTTATAAACAGGAGACAACCAAACTGCATCTATTCCCAAAAAAGATAAATAGTCGAGTTTTTCAATTATTCCATTAATATCTCCTATACCATCATCATTTGAATCTTTAAAACTACGTGGATAAATTTGATATATGAAAGCATCTTTATACCATCTATTCCTTTCCATTTGGATCTTTCCTTTCTTTTTTGAAAAGACTTATTATACCTTTAAAGAATTCTCTATTCATAAAATGCAATATTGCTTCTGCTTTATAATAACTGAATCCACCTAAAAGAACCATCGTCCTAAAAGTAATGTAGTCTGCTTGTCTTGAAGCAGATTCCTCATTCAAAATTGCATTTTCTTTAATGTTTTTTGTCACCAAACTATGTAAAATTTTACCAAACATCGTTTTCTTTGTTTCCATTAAACTAGTATTAAAAGTAAATGGCCTACTGACTTTTTTGTTTTGAGGAGGAACAACACTACTATTCATCATAAGTTTAAAATCATCTATGTTAAATTGAGTATGCTTATGATAAGAGTCTGGTCTAATTGATACTTTATCATCTTTTGTACCCTGAATTTCTATATTGAAAGTGTGTTTTATATCTCTTGAAGAGGTTCCAATTGCTACCTCATAATTGCCTGATGCTAACTCAAACTTATCACTATCTAAATCAAAATACATTAAATCCGCAAATTCTACTCTCATTCTTAAGTGCTTTTTTTCTCCTATTTCTAAAAACACCTTATCAAATGATTTTAGTTCTTGAAAGGCAAAAAATGTATTATCTGTCTTGTTTCTAACATATACTTGAACCACTTCACTACCAGGATAATCACCAACATTCTCAATATCCAAATCAACAAAAAACTCATCTTTCCCATTATCAATAGCAAAATTACTTAACTGGAATTTTGTATAAGATAAACCATAGCCAAAAGGAAATCTAACTTCTATATTATATGTATCATAATACCTATAACCTACATATATTGATTCTAAATAATTACTTGCTCTAGATCCTCCTGGATAAAATTTATATGATGGTATATCACAAATTTTTTTAGGACAACTTTCTGCGAGTTTCCCACTTGGATTGACATCACCAAATAGTATATCCACAATTGCTCTAGATCCGGCTTGACCTGGTAGCAATGTATATAATATTGCTTTTGTATGATCAAAGAATTCTACATTCAAAACTCCGCCACCATTTAAAATAACTACAATATTTTTATTAACCTTGTACAATTCTTCAAGCAAACGATATTGATTATTAGGTATTTTTAAGGTAGTTCTATCTATTCCTTCTGACTCATATTCATCTGTTAAACCGATAAATAGTAAAATTATTTTGTGCTCTTTTGCCAGTTTAACTGCTTGAGATACTAGGGTAGCGCATTCTTCAGGAATGTTTGAATACCCTCGCGAATATTTTATTCCTTCTTTTCTTTTCTTTAATTCATAAAATGTATTATTAATATAGGTAGGATTAACTCTTGAACTTCCCCAGCCTTGAATATGAGGATTTTTTGCCAAATCTCCAATAATCACAAAGTCATCATCAACACTTAGTGGCAAAATATCATCATTTTTCAATAACACAAATGATTCTTTTGCAATTTCATAAGCAATATTATGATTCTCAATTTTATCTAATGGAAGAATATCACTAGTTTTTTGCTGAAAGTTTTTCTGTAAATTTAAAATCCTTTCAACACTATTATTTACTATATCTTCACTTAATTGTCCTGCTTTAACTGCATCGACAATTAATCTATCATTGCGCCCTTTACTGCTTGGCATCTCTAAATCTAATCCTGCTTTCAATGATTCTATTCTATCATTAGTAGCTCCCCAATCACTTACTACAATTCCTTTAAAATTCCACTCTTCCCTTAATAAGTCACTCAATAAATACTTGTTTTCACAAGCATATATACCATTCAATAAATTATAAGAGCACATAACGCTTTCAATATTTAACTCTTTAATTATTTTCCTAAAACTATACAAATATATTTCATTTAAAGCTCTTTTATCAACAATAGAATCGTTGCTAAAACGATAGGCTTCTTGAGAGTTTGCTGCATAATGCTTTAAACATACACCAACACCATTTTTTTGAACACCTTTAATAAAGCCTGCTGCAATCTCTGATGTCAAATATGGGTCTTCACTAAAATACTCAAAATTTCTTCCGCATAGAGGATTTCTTTTTATATTTATGCCTGGAGCTAATAAAATGTTAACTTTTTCTACTAAACATTCCTTGGCTATTGCCTCTCCCATTATTTTGGCTATGTTTTTATTAAAACTACATGCAACTGTAGTCGCTGGTGGAAAACAAGTGGCCGGAATTGAATCATTATCATCAACTTCATTATCATAATACTGCTTTCTCAAGCCATGAGGTCCATCACTCATCCTAATTGATTCAACACCTAACCTAGAAATATTTAATGTGTTCCATGAATCCTTACCAGACAATAAGCCAGCTTTTTCTTCTAAAGTCATTTGCTGTATTATTTTTTGTGTGTCCATATTACTATCCACCTCTTTTATTTATATTATCATTTTTTCTAATAATTAAAAAGGTCATAAAACATACATTTTAATTTAAAATAAGACTTAATCCTAATAAAGCCATTAATAATGTTGGTATAGAGACAACTATCCCATATTTGATAAAATCCAAAAAATTAAATTTGATGTTATGCTTTGCTAATGTTTGCATCCACATTATTCCTGCTAGTGCTCCTATTGGAGTTAAATATGCTCCTATATTTGAACCAATGATAGTAGAATATGTTGCTTGAGCCAAAATTGACTTATCAAGATTACTAATAATTGAACCAAACATAACACTCATTGGAATATTGTTGACAATATTTGCTAAAAAAGTAGATGTTATTCCATACTTAAGTATTGGGTCAGTATTACCTAGTAATATGGCAATATTTTTTGTAATATCAACTTTATCTAGGGCTAAAACAAAAATAAACATCGAAATTACAAAGGGTATTAACTCCCAAGGTACTCTTTTAATTGTAGTAATTATTTCATTTGTGTCTCCTTTATTAAATATTTTATAAATTGTTACAAAAATTACTAAACTAATAGAAAACAGTAATGAAATCGTCCACATTTCAAGGCCAATATAATTTGAAATTATTAAAAATAATAAGCATCCAAATAGATGAACAATACCAATAAATAAGAGCGTTTTATTTTTAATAAAAACTAAATCAGCCTTAACTTCTATTGGTTTTGCAAATTCTTTTTTAAAAACTAGTAATAAAACTATGAATGATGTTAGGCCAGCAAAAAATGTTGGTAAAATCATTATTCTAGTATACTCAATAAAATCTAGACCAATCATCGTTGAAAGATAGATATTAGTAGGATTACCAA
>JBAXYK010000057.1:0-5361 GCA_041670825.1 Bacilli bacterium
CTGTTTAGTTGGTGTAAATTGTCGCTATGATGGTAAAAACAATTTAAATCCAAATATTAAAAAAATATATGATAGAAAAGAAGCAATTTTAGTTTGTCCTGAACAACTTGGAGGTTTATCAACTCCTAGAGTTCCTTGTGAAAGGTTAAAAAATAAGGTAATAGATAGAAATGGTATAGATAGGACAAAAGAATTTTATAAAGGTGCTAAAGAGGTATTATTAATTGCTAGAAAAAATAATATTATGACAGCAATAATGAAAAAGAATTCTCCATCTTGTGGCAAAGGATATATTTATGACGGAAGTTTTAGTGGAAAATTAATAAGTGGTAATGGTGTGTGTGTTGAGATTTTAGAAGAAAATGGGATTAAAGTATTAACTGAAGATAACTTTTAGTAAAGGAGGAAACAACAATGGAGTATAGTGTTATAATTGCTGCTGCAGGTAGTGGTAAGAGAATGAATCTTGGATATAATAAAATACTATATAAGCATGAGAATTCGACAATTATTGAAAAAAGCATTGAACCTTTTTTAGAAGATCCAGAATGTAAAAAGATTATTGCTGTAGTTTCTTCAAGTGATTTAGGTTACATAAAAACCCTTTTATTTATGCCGAAAATTATCGTTATAGAAGGCGGAAATACAAGAGAAGAAAGTGTCTATGAAGGAATAAAAATTATTGATACAGAATATGTTTTAGTTCATGATGCAGCAAGATGTAATATAAAAAAAGAATTGATAAAAAGAGTTACACAATCATTAAAAGAAGGATTTGTTAATGTTATTCCTACAATAAAATCTAAGGATACTTGCTTAATAGATGGAAAACATAATCAAGATTTAAATATTAAACTTATACAAACCCCTCAAGGGTTTCCAACAAAAATTTTGTTAAAGGCAATGAATTTGGCAAAAGAAGAAAATAAATTGAGTAGTTTTAAGGATGATTCTAGTGTAGTTGAAAAATATCTTGGATTTCCAGCTACAGAAGTTGAAGGAGATTTTTTAAATATTAAGATGACAACAATAGAAGATTTAAAGTGCATAATTTAATAAGGAGAAAATATGAGTATTTATGTAATTGGAGGAGCCAATATCGATATCCAAGGAACGCCGTTTGAAAAATTAAAGTACAAAGATTCAAATCCTGGAATAATTTCTTACTCTTTTGGAGGAGTAGCAAGAAATGTTGCCGAAAATTTGGCACGTCTAGGAGATAATGTCAATTTTATAAGTGTTCTTGGTGATGATAATTATGGTAAGCAACTTAAAAAATATTGTGAAGATATAGGGATTAATATGTCAAATTGTTTAATAAAAAAAGGTGCACGGACATCTACATATCTTGCTATTTTAAATGATAGTAATGATATGGAATTAGCAATTAGTGATATGTCAATTCTAGATTTTTTAAACAAAGATTATTTAATTAATATAATTGATAAAATAAATAAAGATGATTATGTCCTTATTGATACGAATCTTTCAAAAGAAATAATTGAGTTTTTGTGTAACAATATAAAAGGGAAAATATTTATTGATCCAATATCAACTAAAAAAGCTCCAAAATTATTAAATGTTTTTCCAAGCATTTATGCCATAAAACCTAACATATATGAAGCAGAGATTTTATGTGATAAAAAAATTAATGATCTTGAAGATGTAAAAGAATGTGCAAGGATTCTAAATAAAAAAGGTGTTAAAGAAATCTATATAAGTCTAGGAGAAAAAGGTGCATATGGATTTAATGGTAAAAAAGAGTTTTTTTATCAAATAAAAAATGTTAAAGTTAAATGTGCAACTGGAGCTGGGGATTCATTTATGGCAGGAATAATTCATCAAAAGAGGCTTGGCCAAGATTTAGAATCCACAATAAAATATGCTTCATTTTGTGCGATTACAACATTGCAGTCAAATGATACTGTATCAAAAAGTATTAGTGATGAAAATATTAATAAGCTATTATTTAGTTTGGGAGAAAATAAAGATGAAACTTAGAATTAGTGATGAAATAAAAAAATCAATGGAAGAAAATGTACCTGTAGTTGCGCTAGAATCAACAATTATTTCTCATGGGATGCCTTATCCTTTAAATGTTGAGACAGCACTTGAAGTTGAACAAAAAATTAGAGAGTTAGGTTGCGTACCTGCAACAATAGGGATTATTGATGGTGAATGTGTGGTTGGTTTGTCAAGGCAAGAAATTGAAGAATTTGGCAAAAGAAAAGATATAGTAAAAGTTAGTCGTCGAGATTTACCTGTCATCATTGCTAAGAAAAAATGGGGAGCAACAACAGTTGCTTCAACCATGATTATTGCTAACCTCGCAAACATAAAAGTTTTTGTGACTGGAGGTATAGGAGGAGTCCATCGTGGAGCTACCAATACTTTTGATATATCGGCAGATTTACAAGAATTAGCAAACACAAATGTATGTGTGGTTTGTGCAGGAGCAAAAGCAATTTTAGATTTAGGATTAACACTAGAATATTTAGAAACTTTTGGAGTTCCAGTTTTAGGATATAAGACTTCAAAATTACCTTCTTTTTATTCTCGTGAATCAAAGTTTGATGTTGATTATGAGGTTGATAGTCCTGAAGAAGTTGCGAAAATTATGAAGGAAAAATGGGAATTAGGACTAAATGGTGGAATAGTTTTAGCAAACCCAATACCTAAAGAATTTTCTTTAGATGAAAAAGAAATAGATAGAGTAATTACTCAAGGAATAAAAGAAATGGAAAAAGAAAAAATCCATGGCAAAGAAACAACTCCATTTTTACTTTCCTATGTAAAAGAAAATACCAAAGGTAAAAGTTTGGAATCAAATATTGAACTTGTTATTAATAATGCAATTCTAGGAGCTAAAGTAGCTATAGAATATAGCAAATTATTAAGTAAGTAGAAAGATTGTGAAATAATGAAAAGAATAGAATTACTATCTCCTGCAGGTACATATGAAGCTTTTTTGGCTTCTGTACAAAATGGCGCTGATGCTGTTTATTTAGGTGGTAAATTGTTTGGAGCAAGAGCATATGCTGCAAATTTTGATAATGAAGATTTAGTTAATATAATAAAATATGCCCATGCTCATAATGTTAAGGTATATATTACTGTCAATACTATAGTATTTAATAAAGAAATAGAAGAATTGATAAAGTTTCTAGATTTTATTTATTTAAATGATGTTGATGCCGTTATTGTTCAAGATTTAGGGATAATAAATCTCATAAAAAATAGATATAAAAACTTGGATATAATTGCTTCTACACAAATGAATATTCATAATATTGAAGGTGCTCAAAGACTTAAACAACTAGGCATAAAAAGAGTAGTAATTGCAAGAGAGACAGACTTGCAAACTATAAGAAAGATTTTAGATGAAGTAGATATTGAAGTAGAAGTCTTTGCTCATGGAGCATTATGTGTATGTTATTCTGGAGAATGCTTGTTAAGTTCTTTTATTGGGAAAAGATCAGGGAATCGTGGCAAGTGTGCTCAACCATGTCGTTTAACCTATACATTATTATGTAATAATGAGAAGGTTAGTGAAGAAAAATATTTGTTAAGCATGAAAGATTTATGTACATTAGATAATCTAGATGAGATTATCAAAAGTGGTGTTGGTGCTTTAAAAATAGAAGGAAGAATGAAATCTAGTGAATATGTTGCTTTAACCACTTCAATATATAGAAAAGCAATAGATGATTATTATCTTTTAGGGAAAAGCAGCTATTCAAAAGAAGATTTAAATAATTTAAAAAAGACATTTAATAGAGGCTTCACTTCAGGATATATTTCTAATGAATCATTTAAAAACATTGTTAATATAGAAAGAGGAAATCATCAAGGAGTAGAAATTGGAGAAATAGTCAAGGTTGATTATGGAAGGATTTTTATTAAATTATTAGGAGATGTATGTCAACAAGATGGTTTAAGAATAATTTCTAATGTTGATGCAGGACTATTGTTAAATAGGATTTATAAAGACGGGAAATTGGTAAGGGAAGCCTTTAAAGGTGATACCATAGCTCTAGATTATAAGGGTAGAGTAAATGTTGGAGATAAGGTTGTCAAAACACTAGATGTTAAATTAAATAAAATGATGCAAAAAACATTTGATAAGGATTATCGTAAATCTCCAATAGATATCTTGATACATGCAAAAAAAGATGAAAAATTTAAATTAGTATTTAAAAGCGATAATAATCAAGTTATATGTGAAGGTTCATATATTGTTGAAGCTGCTATAAATAGTCCAATAAGCAAAGAAAGAATTATTGAACAAGTTGCAAAATTGGGAGACACACCTTTTTATGCAAAAGATGTTAGTATAAATATGGATGATGGTATAATGATTCCAGTAAAAATAATTAATGATTTAAGAAGAGAAGCAGCAGATAAATTATTAGAATTAGAGCAGAAAAAATATAAAGATAGAGTAATAAATAGTGAAGAATTTGTTTATGAAGAATTAGATTATAATGTAAAGAAAAAATTCAAAATAAAAGTTAGAACATTAGAACAACTTACTGCAATTTCTAGCATGGATATTGATGAAGTATATTTTGAGGATACAAAGAATTTAGAAAAAGCTCAGAAATTATATCCAAATTTACTGATAACTCCAATATTGCCAAGAATAGTAGATGATTATACAAAATATAAATATGAAAGAGTAGTTGTTCAAGAATTAGGTGGAGTAAATCTTTTTAATCAAGTAATAACAGGACAATACTTAAATATAACCAATAGTTATGCTATCGATAGTTTGTTAAAACAAAAAGTTTCTACAATTCAAATATCACCAGAATGCAGCTATGAAGTATTGGTAAGTATAGTTGAAGAATATCAAAAACAAACAGGTAAAATACCAGACTTAGAATTAGTTGTTTATGGTAGAACAGAATTGATGATTAGTAAATATTGTCCTATTGCAAAAATAGAGGATAAACCAAAGCATTGCAATAAATGTAAAATTGCAAATTATGCTTTTCTTGATCGCAAAGGTTATGTCATGCCACTTATTGGTGATCAAAATTGTAATATTAGAATATATAATAACAAGAGAACATCTCTTATTGATTATGTAGGTATGATAGAAGATTTAGGAATTAATAATTTAGTTATAGAATTTGTTGATGAATCTGTGGAGGAAATTGTAAAAATTGCTACTGAATACAAAAAAGCATTTGACAAAGAGCCCTATAACCTGTTTATTAATGATGTAACATATGGACACTTTAAAGAAGGAGTTGAATAAAATTGACTAGAATGGAATTAAAAAATATAGCTAAAGATAGAATTAGAGGGAATATACTATTTTTTCTAGTTTGTGGTCTTATTGTTGGAGGTATATCA
>JBAXYK010000058.1:0-5322 GCA_041670825.1 Bacilli bacterium
AGATAGTTCACTACTTGTTTCATCAACAAGTGGTTGGCTTCATTCAACCACTTTAGACACAGCTATGAGATTCAATATTGATGCTTCAACAGATAAACATTGGTTGATTACACCACCAATTGATTTGGGAGATGGAAGTATACAATACCAAGTTGAATTTGATGCTGTATTAACAGCTTATGCAAGTGCTCCTAGCAATCCTCCAACATATGATAGCGATGATAAATTTGCTGTTGTTGTTTCAACTGACAATGGATTAACATGGTTAAAAACCAATGCAAGTATTTGGGCTGAAGGAGATTTAGATGCAGAAAGAAATTTCTCAAACTTTGGATTAACACCTACTCATATTGTAGTTAAGTTAATAGATTCTTTACAAGTGCCTTATTCAGGAATTGTTAAGATTGGATTCTATGGAGAAAGTACTGTTTCTGTTTCTGATAATTATTTATATATTGATAATGTTGCTATTAATGAAATTCCAAATTGTCCTACTGTGTTTAATACAACAGCAACTGTAGATAATTTTTCAACTATTAGAGTGAATTTTGCAACAGATAATGCTGAACCAGGTATTGGTTGGGATATAGCTTATGCTGAAACAGACCCTACTTCTTTTGACCCAAATACAGCAACTATTATATCAATTAGTGATGCTTCTCAATTGCCTTATCTTATTACAGGATTAAGTGCTGGCAGTACTTATAGTGTAGCTGTTCGTCAAAACTGCGGAGGAGATTGGTCTCAAATTACAAGTGCATCAATTCCAAATATATCAAATGCAGTAACTCTTCCTTATGTTCAAGATTTTGAAGATTTAAATAATATAGCAGAATGGACTCTATCAAACCCAGATACAAGTAAATGGTATATATCAAATGCTGTTAGCTATCCTGAAAACACAGTAAACTCTTTATACATAAGTAATACACTTGGAGCAACAAATGATTATGCAAAAAATGTAACTACTTATGCATATGCATCAACACTAATTGACTTTGGAGTGGGAGCTGCTGAATACAGTTTGTCTTTTGATTGGAGAGCAAACGGAGAATCTTCTTCTTATGATTATATGAAGGTATTCTTACTCCCTGTTGACCAATCTATCCCAGCTACTGGATGGCCAGTTGGTCAATCAATTGGAGGAGTATTAAACCAACAAACAACATGGCAAAGTGCAAACTTTGTTCTTCCTGCAAATGAGTATGAAAACACTGTTAAGAAATTAGTTTTTGTATGGTGGAATGATGGTGGTGGAGGAACAGATCCTGCTGCAGCAGTTGATAATATTCAAATTACTCCTCTGACATGTCCAACTCCAAGTAATTTGGTTGTAAACTCAGTTTCTACAACGAGTGCAGATTTATCATGGACAGATGCTGGTTCTGCAACACAATGGTTAGTTGAATATTCAAATGATAATATAATTTGGCAATCACAAATTGCAAGTACAAATAATAATTTCATTCTTAATGGATTAAACCATTCTTCAACTTATTCTTTAAGAATATATTCATTATGTTCTTCAACAGATACGAGTTTTAGTGTAAATACAAGTTTTAATACAGAGTGTGCAATTATTAACCAATTCCCATGGGAAGAAAGCTTTGAAAATATAACAGTAAATAACCAAATTCCTAATTGTTGGACAGCAACAAATATTAATGACAAAACATATACTTATATATCTAATCAAACATCTTATAATAGAATAGCTAGAACAGGAAGTAAATTTGCTTCATTTAGATATGGTGCAAATGATAAGTTTACAACCCCAACATTTGATTTAAATGCTGGAATAAACTATTCATTTACATTCTGGTATATCACTGATGGATTGACTGGATGGCAAAACCTTCAAGTAAGAGCGATTGATGTAAGTGACACATCAAATAATGTGGTAATTGGAACACCAGTTCTAAATGCTATTAATCAAACTTACGAATTATATATTTCTAATTTCAGTCCTTTAACAACTGGACAATACAAATTTAGTATCGAATGCCAAGCTTCATCTTCTCCTTGGTATTTAACTTTTGATGACGTAAGATTAGCAGAGGCGAATTGCTTATTCCCTGAAAATGTTCAAGTATCAAATGTTACTCCAACAAGTGTTGGTATGACATGGGATGCTGGAGTTGGCACAGAATGGATTGTTGATTATAAAATTTCAACAGATACTGTATGGACAAGTGATATTGCATTTACAAATCAATATACATTTACACCTTTGAATACTCAAACCGCTTATGATTTTAGAGTTGCAACTCTATGTGGAAACGATACTTCGTTGTTTATAAACTTATCTCAAACTACACCTTGTTCGTATATTACAACTCTTCCTTGGAATGATAATTTTGATACATACGGAACAGGCTCTACAACAAATTATCCTTCATGCTGGAGTAGATTGTATAATGCTAGTTCTGCAAATCCTTATATCTCTTCAACTAATTTCAGCTCACCAGGTTCAATGTACTTTACTGCAGCAAGTGGTAAATACTCAATTGCAGCCACTCCAGGATTTGACCCATCAATTCCAATCAACACATTATCTGCATTATTCAGATTAAGAACATCTAATGCAACTTCAAACCTAATTGTTGGAGTTATGTCTAATCCTAATGATACATTAACTTTTGATAGTATTACTACTCTTACCCCAACTGCTTCAAGTACCTGGGATGAGTTCGAAGTTGATTTTGCTAATTATACAGGAACTGGTAATTTTATTGCATTCAAATCACAGTATAATACAGCAGATAACACATTCTATATGGATGATTTAAGCATTTATACAACCCCATCTTGTGCAAGACCACTAGCAATTAGTGCGACTTCTCTTGCAAACAGTATTGATGTTACTATTACTCCAGCTGATGCCTCAGATACTGAATGGAAGGTATATTTTAGAGCTATTCCTACTTCTAATTGGGATTCAATAACTGCTATTTCTACAGTTGTAACTATTCCAAACTTATTACCTCAAACTGAATATGAAATTTTTGCTAAAACTGCTTGTATTGATGGCTCATATTCAAATGCTACAAATTCTATTATTATTCCAACTCAACATATTCCTCAGCAAGTGCCATATACATGTGATTTTGAAGCTTCAGGCAATAATGGTTGGTTGTTAAAGAATGGAACTAACACAAACAAATGGATGATTGGTACTCCAACTTCAGGAACTTCAAATGCTTTATTTGTTTCAAATAATAATGCAGATGCAGCTTATTCATTAACTTCATTTAGTATTGTTGTTGCTGAAAAATTATTTGAATTCAATACTTTAGATAGCATTCAATTATCATTCGACTTAAGTGTTGGTGGTGAATCAACTTGGGATTATCTAAAAGTGTTCTTGGTTGATAAAGACACTGTATTCAATCCTTCGACTACATCAACATATTTTGCAGTAAATAGTTATGCTCAAGGTATAATTATGCAAAATGGAACTAATAATTATATTAACCTTCTTACAGGGACACAAACACTAAGCACTACTTTTGCAAGTCCAGGAATTGGAGTAGAAAAGAAACTTGTATTTGTGTGGAAAAATGATGGAAGTGGTGGAAATGGGGCTCCAAGTATAATTGACAATATAGCACTTAATGTTATTGTTTCTTGTCCTACTCCAACTAATCTTTCTGCTTCAAATGTTACATCTAATTCAGCTGATTTAACATGGTTAGCTGGAGCAAGTGAAACAACTTGGCAAGTTCGAATTGGAGAAACAGGAACACCAATTGATGTTACTTCCGCATTGTATCCATTATCTAACTTAACTCCTAACACAAGTTACACTGTTTATGTTAGAGCAAATTGTGGAGCTACATTCTCAAATTGGGTGTCATACACATTCACAACTCTTGCAGTAGTAACTACACCTCCAACCGTAGTAACCACTCCAGCAACAGCAATAGCACAAACTATCGCAACACTTAATGGAACAATTACTGCAGGAAATGAAACAATAACAGCTCAAGGCTTTGAATGGAAAGAAGTAAGTGCTGCTGATTGGATAATTGTTAGTGCAACAGGAACAACAATCACTCATAACCTAACAGGTTTAACTGCAAATACAGCTTATGAATTTAAATCATTTGCAACAACAGCCACAGGAACTGAATATGGTGCAACTCAAAACTTTACAACTCTTGCAATTGTGCCTCCAACCGTAGTAACCACTCCCGCAACAATAACTTCTGGAACAGAAGCTATTTTAAATGGAACAATTACTGTAGGAAGTGAAGAAATCACTGCACAAGGATTTGAGTGGAAAGCAGCAAGTGCTACAGATTGGACAAATGTTATTGGAACCCTATCAGACGATGCATTAACTTATAACCTAATTGCTCTAACAGCTAATACAGCGTATGAGTTTAAAGCATACGTGACAACTGCATCTGGAACTCTTTATGGAGAAACACTAAACTTTACCACCTTAGGACTAACAGGAGTTGACGGAAAGGAAATATCGATAATGATGTATCCAAACCCAGCAACCAGCCATACCAATCTAATTGTAGAAGGAGTAAGTGGCGAAACTAAGATTGTAGTTAGTGATGTTCAAGGAAGAATACTAAACACAATTAACACAAAAGCTGTTAATGGAGTTGTAGAACAAACAATAGATCTAAACAACCTAGCTAAAGGAGTATATTATATTAGAATTCAAAACTCTAATATCAATAGAACTCAAAAGCTAATTGTTAGATAGAAAATAGTTAGTGGTTAAAACAACTCAATAATTTTAAAGGGTGGTTACTTTGAAAAAAGTAGCCACCCTTTTTTTTGTTTTAAGAATTATTGTGTAAATTTTTTCTTTGTTTGTTTAAACGAATGAGTATATTTGCAAGCTTAAACAATTTTAAAATTAAATTATAAAAAAAGATAGAAATGGGACAAATTATAGGTTTACATTCAAGACAAATTCTTGATTCAAGAGGAAATCCAACAGTTGAAGTAGAAGTTTATACAGATCAAGGTGCAGTTGGACGCGCTGCAGTTCCTTCAGGAGCATCAACAGGAGTTCATGAAGCTTGTGAACTAAGAGACGGAGATAAAAATTATTATTTAGGAAAAGGAGTTATTCAGGCGGTCAACAATGTAAAGACTGTTTTGAATGATGAGCTTAAAGGCTTTCAGGTGACAGACCAAAATGCAATTGACGCAAAAATGATTGAGCTTGATGGGACTGAAAACAAGAGCAAACTTGGAGCTAATGCAATACTTGGAGTTTCTTTGGCTTGTGCTAAGGCAGCTGCTATGGAAACAGGACAAGAATTATATCGTTACATCGGAGGTGTGAATGCAAAT
>JBAXYK010000059.1:0-5245 GCA_041670825.1 Bacilli bacterium
AATTCTATAATCTTCATCCAACTCTTTAAACTCTCTGATTAATAAATGCTTATCTTGTATTACTTTATTGTAAAATTCAAAAACTTTTTCATTGATTTTATTTTGTCTATCCTGTTCTTTTTCAATTTCTTTAAACATTTCTAATTTTTCTTGTTTATTTAAATTGATTAATTGTTCATTTCTTACAATGTTTCTAGCATAACTATTAGTAAAATTTGTTTCATCATCACCATAATTAATTTTATTATCCAAACAATAATTTCTTAAATCTTCTTTTAGAAAACCTAAAAGCGGCCTAATAACATTCATACCATATATAATGTTTTCTTTTTTTATTGCTAAATCTTCACAATAAACGTTTCTATTTCTTTTAAGAATATAGGTCTCTAGATAATCATCTAGTTGGTGTGCAATTAACAAATTATCACATTTTTCTTGGAAGTATATTTTTTCAAAAAAATGATATCTATATTCTCTAGCCCAATTCTGAAAATTTCCTGAGTGTTCTTCTTCTACAAGTGACACAAACAACTTTATTCCATTTTTTTTGCAATAATCTTCAACAATTTTTTGGTCTCTGTTGCTGGTAGGTCTTTTTTGATAATTAACATGACAAACAACTACGTTTAGTCCATTTTCCCTAGACATATCTAAAAGAGCCATAGAATCTGGCCCACCAGAAACGCCTATTAAATACTTTTTATTTTTATCAAGATTTAATTCCATAAAAACACCCTCTAAAACAAATGATATTCTAACAAAAATAATGTGAATTTACTAGTTAAATGAGTCTAAAAAAACAAAAGGTATCTCTACTATGATACCTTTTAAACTGTTTAAGGAATTCTTATTATATTTTCTCCATCAAATTGAAATTCCTCTCTAATATAAATGCTGTAATAATCACTATCTTGTAATAACTCACTAGCATTTTCAAGATATTCATTTTCTTTAATAATATCTGATCTTAATTCATTTAATCTTTCATTTATTTTATATTGCTTATAATAATCAATACCTATTTTTAAAACAAACATTAAAGCTATAACTGCTAAACCAAAAAGAACAATTGAAGTTGCCCTATTCATATTCCATGTTGATCTAGATCTTTCTTCACTTCTTTGCATGTTTTCACCTCATATTTACTTGATTATAGCATATTTTTTAAATAAATATAAACCCTATTATTAATCTTGTTTATCAAAAATCTCTTCAATTATTTCAAACATTGCTCCAGCTTGTTCTTTACTGGCAAAGTCTTGGATACTATTAACTTTTAAAATCAAAACCCTATCTATCAATTTTATCTTTACAATATCACCTTTATTTACCTCTGATGAAGGCTTTGCAGTATTTCCATTAATCCAGACTCTACCACCTTCAGCAAGATCCTTGCATACCGTTCTTCTTTTAATGATTCTTGAAACTTTTAGAAATTTATCTATTCTCATTTATATCACCATCATAATTTTAACACACTACAAGAATAAACAAAAATAAATTAGGATGCATACGAATTGTAAAATTGTGTTAAAATTAATTTATTTTTTTGATATAATAGTTTAAAGAGGTGAAAAAGATGGAAATCTTTGACATAAATAATAATATATCTGGCTTAAAATGGGAGATTGAGAATCCGAAGGCTTTTGTTGTTATTGGACATGGTATGGCAGAACATGCTTCTAGGTATGACTATATTGCTAAATTACTAAACAAAGATAATTATAGTGTTTATGCAATAAATCAAATTGGTCATGGAATACCTGTTGTTGGCAAAAAAGGCCACTGGGAAAAAGGCGATTTTGAAAAGTGCGTTGATAATATGGAAGAATTAGTAAAATATCTTAAAGATAAAAATCCTGGCAAGAAAATCTTTATAATTGCTCATTCAATGGGCTCATTCATCTTACAAGAATATATCAGTAAATATGGTAATTCTGTAAATGGTGTAGTCTTATCGGGAACTAATGGTCCTTCTACTCTTGCAAAAGCTGGCAATTTTGTTGCTAATGTTGTTTTTGCATTAGCTGATAATACTAAACCAAACAAGTTTTTAAATAAGTTATCATTTGGAAGTTATAATAGTGCTTTTAAACCAAATAAAACAGAATTTGATTGGTTATCTAGAGATGAAGAACAAGTAAAGAAATATATTGAGGATGATGATTGTGGATTTGTATGCACTACTGGATTTTTTAAAGAATTCACATCTGCATTAGCAAATCTCCATTCTCTTGATAAAATAAAAAGAATACCTTTAAATTTACCTATATTACTAATTTCTGGAGAAAAAGATCCTGTAGGAGAAAATGGAAAAGGTGTAATGAAATTGTATAGTCTATATAAAGATAATGATTTAAAAAATGTTGATATCAAACTCTATCCTAATGCAAGACACGAAATCTTCAATGAAATAAACAAAAATGAAGTAATTTCTGATGTCATAAAATGGCTTAACAAAAATTAATGTGAAGAGGTGAGCGAATGTTATTAAATAGTTTATTGGCAAATTTCCTGGGGTTATTTGAAGTAGGTAGTGAAATTTCTGCAGGAGATATCTTTTTAAGAATAGGTATGTCTGTTATCCTTGGAGGAATAATTGGAATAGAAAGAGAATGGCATGGAAGACCTGCAGGACTTAGAACTCATATCCTAGTCTCTGTTGGAGCTTGTCTTGTTACTCTTGTTTCAATGTATGGGTTTGGTGATGCAAGTGACCCAGCTAGACTTGCTGCTCAAGTAGTTAGTGGTATTGGTTTTCTTGGAGCTGGTGCAATCATTCGTGATAAAGGTGATGTAACTGGAATCACAACTGCTAGTACAATATGGATTACTGGTATGATTGGACTTGCATGTGGTAATGGTTTTTTTGTAGGTGCCGCTGCTGCAACAATTATATCTTTAATAACTCTAGTACTTTTAAGAGCACTTGAAAGAATTATTGGAAAAAGAACAAACTCAATAGAAGTCATTGGAGATTCCACTCATCCATTATTAAAAGAAGTTGTGGAAATTTGTGATCAATATGGGTTGGTACTTACAAATATTCAAGCAAAAGTTATTGAATATGGAAAAATTGAAGCTATAAAGTTGACTGCTGATTTTGTAAGAGGTTCTAACAAAGAGATAATAAAAAAATGTATCACACAAGTAGATGAGGAATTAAAACCTTACTCAATATTTATAAAATAAAAAAGACTGGAATTACCAGTCTTTTTTTATAATATTTAAATTTCTATCCTAATAAACTTAATAACCCTTTTCCTTCATTTACTAAAACAAATAGAGGAATAAAGATTAAAGAAACTATACTCATTAATTTAATTAGAATGTTGATTGATGGACCTGAAGTATCTTTGAATGGATCACCTACTGTATCACCGACAACTGCTGCCTTGTGTTCTGGTGTTCCTTTTCTACCACTTGCTTCAATATATTTTTTAGCATTGTCCCATGCTCCACCAGCGTTTGACATAAATATTGCCATCAAAACTCCAGTTACAAGTGAACCAGCTAATAATCCAGCAACTCCTTCATACCCAATTAATAATCCTACAACAACTGGAGAAACAAGAGCAAGGATTCCTGGAACAAGCATTTCTCTTAAAGCTGCTCTTGTAGAAATATCTACGCATCTTGCATAATTTGGTTTTGAAGTTCCTGCCATAATTCCGGCATCTTCTTTAAATTGTTTTCTTACTTCTTCTATCATCTCGAATGCTGCTTTACCAACAGAATCCATTGTTAAAGCTGTAAACAAGAATGGTAGCATACCACCGATTAATAATCCTACAACAACATTTGGTGATGCAAGATTTAATAAATTAGTAATATCTATACCTTCAATAGCATGATTCATATTCATAATGAAAGTAACAAATAGTGCTAAAGATGTTAATGCAGCAGAACCAATAGCAAATCCTTTTCCCATAGCTGCTGTCGTATTTCCAACAGCATCTAATTTATCGGTGATTTCTCTAACTGACTCATCAAGTTGTGCCATTTCGGCAATACCACCTGCATTATCAGCGATTGGTCCATAGGCATCAACAGCTACTGTTATACCTGTAGTTGATAACATACCAACTGCAGAAAGTGCAATACCGTAAACTCCATTTACCTTAAAGGATACTAATATACCAACTGATATTAGTAAGATTGGAACAACAGTTGATAACATACCAACTGATAAACCACTTATTATAGTTGTTGCTGCACCTGTTTCGGATTGCTTAGCAATCTTTTTAACATATTTATAATCTGCAGATGTAAATATTTCAGTTACATTACCAATAATTACACCAACAACCAATCCAATCAAAACTGCTAAGAATGTTTTATAAAAATCATGACCAAAGTATAAAATACTGAGTCCTAACGATGCTAATAAAACAATTGCAGAAGAAACATAAGTTCCATTTTTAAGTGATTTTGAAGGATCTTTATCTCCTTTAACAAAATTACTACCTATAACTGCTGCGATAACTCCAAAAGCTGATAAAACCAATGGATATAAAACACTTTCTAAAACTAATGTTGAAGCAAAAGCTCCTAGTGATACAGCAGATATAATTGCACCAACATAAGATTCAAATAAATCTGCTCCCATGCCAGCAACATCACCAACATTATCACCAACATTATCAGCAATAACTGCAGGGTTTCTTGGATCATCTTCAGGAATTCCTGCTTCTACCTTACCAACTAAATCTGCACCAACATCGGCTGCCTTTGTGTAAATGCCACCACCAACTCTTGAAAATAGAGCGATTGAGGAAGCACCTAATCCAAAACCAGTAACAATGTCAGTTAACTTTACAAAATCAGCATTAATTGAAGGTAAAAAGTTTAACAAATATAACATTAAACTTAATCCACCAAGTCCTAGTGAAACTACACATAATCCTGTGATTGCTCCACCAGAAAATGCCATAGACAATGCCTTGTTAATCCCACCTTTTGCAGCTGCTTGTGCTGTTTTAGCATTTGCACTAGTAGCAGACCTCATACCAATGAATCCTGCTGTACCAGAAAGGATTGCCCCTAACAAAAAACAAACTGCAGTTAGTGGACTTACTGCAATAGCGATAATAATAAACAAAACGACGATAAATATTCCTAAAGTTCTATACTCTCTTTTTAAGAAAGCCATTGCTCCTTCGCGAATATAAGATTGAATTTCGGCCATTTTCTTGTCTTCTACCTTGACCTTATCAACTTTATTTTTTAAGAAAAACGCGTAAGC
>JBAXYK010000060.1:0-5237 GCA_041670825.1 Bacilli bacterium
CACTAACAATTTCATTAGATGTTTCCTCTAGTGCAGCAGGTGATTCTTCGACAACTGGTTGCACTGTTGGTTCAACTTGATCTACATCTGGAAGAGGAGCTTTTGGTTTTTTAACATTTCTTTGTTCGATAATCTGCATTCTTGCATAACCATCAAGAATATTAATGTCTAATGCTCTTTCGTGTTCTGCGACAGGTAATCCAAAGGATTCTCTCCATCCTTCAGGATAATATGGCTTTGATTTCATGAGTCTACCATCTTCAAGACGTCTCTTTGGTGTGTAAACCTCAGTATCATTCAAATCAAATACAATAAGCATTTCATTTGGTGATCTTAGAATATTGCCTTGGATTTTGTAACGGTTCTCAATGTTCCAATCCATCATGTCGAATACTTTAGCTGCAAACATCCTACAAAGAATTTTCTTTGGAGTTCTCTTATCAAGCTTCTCGTTGTACTGACACCATCTGATTGCATCTTTGTCATCAACATCACATGATCTGATAACAATTTTCTTTTTCTCTGGATTAACAATAAATTGAACATATCTAACATTTGGCATCTTCTTTAATGTTGCAGTATTGAACATTATTGAATCGATTCTAAAACTAACAGATACTTCAAATGTGTGAGAGAAGAACTCTCTTCTAACAACTTCACATCCTTCGTAGTCGACAGTTTCAACAAATGTTTCTTCTAAGTCTTTATTTACTTCAAGTCCAGAAACTGGATTAATATTTTCATCCATTTGTTTGTCCTCCTTCCGCATCTGCGGATAAATGATTTTCTATTATGCCTTTGGCCCATTCGGTATACTTTGATGCCTCATTAGGTACTTCTAATAGATTTACGTTCCAAGATTTGAATAAATCTAATAGATACAACCTCATTGAATAAGCATCTTCATATATGTTTTTGCCATAGTGATAGGCATAATATTCATCCAATAAGTTGATACTCACTCTGTCGTAGGTATCACCTTTGTCTATTTTTCTTTTGGTAACAGGTAGAGCAGCATCTAGATCAAATAGAATGATTGTTTCATCTCCACTACCTCGTTTAGTTCCAATTAAGTAATATTGAAATTTATCATTCCATTTCATTATTTCATTAAGGGTTAACATGAAACCTGAACAGTTAACTGCAATGCCTCTTTCTTCTTTATCAACTACCTTAAATGCATAAGGACTATCTTTTGATGATTTTTTAACCGCTAGAAGACGTTCTTTAGGTTCAAACAGTATTTCTATGTACTGATTAGAATCAAGCCTTTCAATGGCTGTTTTATTAAAATAAAGTTTATTGTCCTTAAACGATATTGTTGGAGCGTATCTATGTTGAAATAATCTAGAGTCTGCTTTCTCATATCCTTCTAGATCAAAATCAGAAACATCACTCTTTTTAAGAATTGCTTTTCTTTCTTTGTTTAATCCTTGTTCATCAAGATATTTACTTGCGAACAAATAGTTATCATAATTAAATCCAGGATATCTTAAGTTAACTAGAACGAATCCTTTTAGAGCACCTTCTTTTACAACCGCTAGTGATGGAATTGCGCCTCTAAATTTAGTTATCTTCTGCATTCGTTTTATTTTAAGAATGTAGTCATAGACTTCTTGAGGAACAATATGGTCATGATGATTATCAAGAATAAATTGATCTCTATTTCCATTATTCTTTTTAACTTTGTGATCTAAATATGAAGGTGTAAATGTTTTCCAAGCGATAATCTTTCCACATCTTCTTTCATTATCGATAATGTTTCTAACAACTGCTTCATTCCATTTACATTCACCTTTGATGTTGCTTACATAACCAAGTGAAAAAAGTTTGTCAGCAATTTCTTTATATCGATATCCGACTACATACATTGCATACACTAATCGAATTACTTTAGCTTCTTCTTCAACAATGATGTACCTATCCGGCTTATCTCTATCTATTTGATAACCAAACAACCTAGGCGTGATGAAATTGCCAGATGCAAATCTCTGATGAATTGACCAAGTCATGATCTCACTTTTGGTGTGGCTTTCTTCTTGGGCAAAGATAGCAAGTAAGTTAAGCATAACTTCACTATCGCTCTTACCTGTATCAATATTTTCTGTTTCAAAGAAAATTCTTACTGGAGGATTTAAACCTTTAAGCTCTCTAATAATTGTTATGCAGTCAACCACGTTTCTAGCGAATCTAGAGATTGACTTAGTCATGATTAAATCAATCTTCCCGGCCTTAGCGTCTTCGATCATTCTAGCAAAGCTAATACGATGATTTAGTGAAGTTCCTGAAATTCCTTCATCAGCATAAATGCCTACTAATTCCCAGTTGTCATGCTTAGCGATGAGTTCTTCATAATAATTCTTTTGAAGTTCATAGGATGTGACTTGTTCATCGCTATCAGTAGAAACTCTACAATATGCAGCAACTCTTAAGTGTTGAGATGGATTAAATACATCCTCAACCGGAGTAGCTCTGATTACTTGAATTTCTTCTTTGCGGTAACCTTTAGCTCGCAATCTAATCTTTTCTTTTTCAGAGTTGTCCATTATTCATATCTCCAAACCCAGGACTTGCCTTCTTTGGTTGCAACGATTCCTAGTTCTTTTTTTACTTTCTTGATGATGAATTCACTGATACCTTGAGATTTAAGTTTTGAAATAATGAACTTTGCACCATGAACATCTCTATCTAGATAAGATCTGATTAATTTAATAGCAACATCATATTTCTCAGGAGATAGCCTTCTGTCTTTAACTTTTGAATCAATCTTTATTTCAGGTTCTCCAAATTCTTCTGTATATTCTCCAAGCCAATGTATGTATTCTTCATTATCAAATTCATAAGCGACATCATCGCCTTCTTTTTCTAATGAATTCTTAATATTTGAAATAACTCTAATCTTGTTGTCAAATTCACTCTTCTTTAAAAATAAAATGCTTCTTGCAATAGCAGAGATATCAATACTTCCTAAACCTCTATAGAGATTCTTTTTACCTTCTGCTTTATTTAAATGTCCAATTAATAGAACTGCACATTTGTGCTTAGCTGCAATTTGAGCTAATCCTCTAAGTGCTTCTCTCATTCCTTTAACGCTGGTCATTGATTTGCCTTTTGAAATAAAAGATTGAATTGGATCTAGCACTAATAGCTCGGCTTTAGTCTTAATAATTGCTTGTTCAATTGAGTTGTCATCAAGAGCTAAATCATTCTTTGAAATGAAGCAAACTCTTTTACAATCTGCGTGCATTTTCTCTAATTTAACTTTAATAGTGTCTTCAACACCATCTTCTGCAGATTGATAGATAACATTAATCTTTCTACCAACTAATCCTTTTATCTCTCTATTCTGTAATGAAGTTAATTGACTCACTAATTTGAGAGCGAATGTTGTTTTGCCATCTCCTGGATCACCTTGTAGAATTGTTAACTTTCCAAATGCGATGTATGGTTTCCACAACCATTCAACCTCTTTACTTTCTATTGAATTGAAGTAAGTTATATTAACGCCTTCATCTTCTTTAATTTTTGATACTTCTTGCATATTTGTTTGACCTTCCTTTTCTTTAAGTTAGTCAAAGTATAACTGAAGTATTATTTCGATGTTCCCCACATATGGGAAATCGATGTCCCGAATGTGGGAATATCTTCAAAATCTACTTGATAAAGCTTTGCTTTAATTGGATGTATATTAAGAATGGATATAGTAAAAAGAATTAATGATCTATTAGGATCTAAGGACTGGAGCATCCATCAACTATCATTAGAAAGTGATGTTCCTAGAAGTGTGTTGTACCGCATTATGGCGCATGAGGTAAGTCCTACATATGAAACAATAACAAAAATCTGCGATGGCTTTGACATTACAGTTAGTGAATTTTTTAATGAAGAAAAAACACCTCAAGCAGATGAAGTGTTATTACTTAATAGATATAGAAATTTAGATAAAAATTCAAAAAAAGTGATTCTAATAATGATCGATCAATTGAAAAATTAAATATTGTACATTAACAAAAAAATTAATTTTGTTCTTTAATTGCAAATATTTTATGAACTTGTTTTTTAAAAAAAGACTTTGTTTCTTCTGAAAAAGACTTATAAATGCGTTTATAATCTTCGCTACGCAAATATTGTAACCACAAATCACATGAATCCAATGGCATTCTAATAAGATTGCCAACATTTGATTCTTCAGGGATTGCAAAAGATGCCAAACATGGAGTTTTTCTTGCTGAGGCTTCGAGGACAACTAACGGGGAACCTTCTGATATCGACGGCAAAAGAAGTATATCAATTTTATCGAAGAAAACAATTTTTGAATAATCTTTATCAACATAAAAAACTTTTTCTTTCAAATAGTTTGCATCGATACAAGAATTCATAAGTTCTATATATTTAGGGTCAACTGGATAACCCAATAAATACAATGAAGCATCTACTCCTTCATCAATCATTTTCTTTAATAAATTTAAAGAAAACAATTGATTTTTTAATGGACAAAAATAACCGATTTGGCCCATCACAATTTTACCTGCTTTTGAAAAACATTTGTTTCCATTTAAGACGTCAATATCAGTATAATCATGTAAAACTATCTTTTTTCCTTGAATAATAAAATCAGCTGAAGGAAAACACTTTTGAGCTATTGCAATAAAAAAATCTGTGAATCGAGAAATATAAAATATATTTCTCCTTAAATTATTGTTTACTATTTTATATCTAGAGTTAAAACGAATTTCTCCCAACGAATGGAAAATAATTGTTATATCTTTATACTTTTGTTTAATCTTTTTTATCAGGCGGCCTGAAATTATTCCTCTATTGAAATAAATATGTGAATAGTTATTTGTTTTTATAAGCTTTTCTATTTTATTCAATATCTTTTTTAAATAGAAAAAATACAAAATTTTAAATTTTTTTGTAGATAAGTGTGGAATGCTATTAAGATAAATTTTTTCTGTTTCCTTTTTATACTTGTCGAACATGAAAACATCTTCATCATTTTTACCGCACATAACAAAAACATCCTTAATGGCGAAATTCTCAATATTCTCTAAAATGTGTAAAACGCTGAGAGGAGAGCCCGAACAACTCAAATCCTCGACAATAAATAAAACTCTATTCATTTTTGCGCCTTTCTTTTTTAATAAGTGATAAAAAACGAAACATATCTTTATTAATAATTATATTTAATCCGAAAACAACAGCTGTGTAGATAGCAACAAGCAAAAAGCCATAAA
>JBAXYK010000061.1:0-5135 GCA_041670825.1 Bacilli bacterium
ATCTTAATAGATTATGAAGGAGAATCCACAATAAGTAAAAAAGCGAACTACAAGCTCATCCTTGATACTACAAAAGATACATCTTCATTGTTAAGACACGAGGAATTTTTAATTGAATGGTTTTTCAAATTAATTTCTAAAGACAAAAAAACATTATCATTAAAAGAAATTGAACAATTTCCAAAGCAGACTTCAAATGCTGAAGCCTATATGTCATATAATAATCGTTGGATTAGTTATGCTAAAAGTGAAGGTTCTAAACATGATTTCTTTGATAAAGTATCTGAAAGAGTTTTGCATAAGTATTTCTTTATTCCATTAATATTAATAATTTATGGTTTTATTGCTCTATTTTTAAGTATAGGAGGAACATTACCTTTAAGGTTTTTACCATTCTCATTTGCTATTTCTTTAGCAACTGCTATCGTGATGATATCTTATTTTGTAAACATTAAAAGAAGAAGTAAACAAGGCAATGAGGAGTATGTTCGTTGGAATGCGTTTAAAAATTTCTTGAAGGAATTTGGAAGATTTGAGGATTACTCTATGCCATCGATTGCAGTATGGGAACATTATTTGGTTTATGCTACTTCATTTGGTATAGCAGACTTAGTGGAGAAACAAATGAGAATGAAGTTTAAGCAAATGAATTTAAATGATGACACAGTAAATAGCGTTCCATTGTTTAGATATCCAATGTTCAATTACTATATTGGTATGCGAATGATGAGAAGCTTTACAATAGCAACAACGACAATAAATACTGCAAGGGCACAAGCTGTAGGTAGAGCAGCCGGTAAAGGTGGCCTTGGTGGTTTTGGTGGCGGTCGCTCATTTGGTGGAGGCGGAGGCGGATTTCGCGGAAGATAAAGGATATATATTTATATTTTAAGTCCATTATGTTATTATCATTTATAAGGAGGAAAGATTATGTGGTGGATTCCTGTTTTAATAGTATTAGTAGTAATAGTAGTATTAGTTTTGTTCGTAATTAGTGTTTATAATAAACTTGTAAAAGAAAGAAATAAGGTTAGAAATTCTTGGTCACAAATTGATGTTCAACTTAAAAGAAGATTTGATTTAATACCAAATCTAGTTGAAACAATTAAGGGCTATGCTAAACATGAAAAAGATATCTTACAATCTTTTGCAGATGCAAGAAAAAGTTATGTTAGAGCTAGTGAAGAAGGCTCAGTTGAAGGCATGGCAGAAGCAGATGCAAGATTAAGTAAAGCTTTGAATATTATGGTAAATGCTGTAAAAGAGCAATATCCAGAATTGAAGGCAGATAAGCACTTTAGCGAAATGATGGATACATTAAAAGATACTGAAGGGAAAATTGCCTATGCACGACAATTTTATAATGATGTTGTTCTACAATATAACAACATGCGTGAGGTATTCCCAACTGTAATAATTGCTAACATGTTCAATTTTAAATCGGAGAACTTCTTTAAAGTAGAAGGAGAAGAAAAAGAAAATGTTAAAGTAAGCTTCTAGTATTAGAAGCTTTTTTTAAAATGTGTGTCAAAAAATATTAGAAAGTGTTAATATATCAGTGGTGATTTCATGAAAAAATTTATAAAAAAGTTATTAGAAACGGAAGTATTTCGCTTCTTGATTGCTGGCGGAATAAATACTTTGGTTGGAGGAATAATAATTCCTTATATTTTTAAACAAATTATTGCCAATCCAACTTTTACATTTTTAAGTATAAGTATTGATATTCCTTTAACTTTAGGTTATTTGATTTGGTTTAGTTTTGCATATATAATTCAAGCAAAATTTGTTTTTAAAAGCGATTTAGTATTTAAAAGATACTTAATATATCCTTTTTCACAAATTCCAAATTACGCCTTAAATCAATTATTCTTATATATATTTGAAACGGCGTTACAATTACCAAGTTTTATTTCTTTAGTTCTAGCAGCGATTTGTCCAATACCTATAATGTTTGTAATAGTTAGATTAATTGTTAAGACAAAGAAGCAAAAATAAAAACCCTCATTTGGGGTTCACTCCAATTTGAGGGTTTTTTAATAATTTAATTATTTCTTTCTAGGATATTTTATTTCTGCATGAGCAGCTGCTAAACGTGCAACAGGTACTCTATAAGGAGAACAAGAAACATAAGTTAATCCTACTTTATGGAAGAATTCAACAGAACTTGGGTCTCCTCCATGTTCACCACATACTCCAACCTTTAAATTTGGTTTAGTTTTTCTTCCAAGGACTGTAGCCATTTCTACTAATTTACCAACACCGATTTGATCTATTTTTGCAAAAGGATCATTTTGATAAATCTTATTATCATAATATGAATCGAGGAATTTTCCAGCATCATCACGACTAAAACCAAAAGTCATTTGGGTCAAATCGTTTGTTCCAAAACTGAAGAAGTCAGCTTCTTTTGCTATTTCATCAGCAAGTAAAGCAGCCCGTGGTATTTCTATCATAGTACCAACACTATAGTTCAGTTTTATATCTGACTTACTAATTATTTCATCAGCAGTTTTAACAACGATATCTTTGACAAATTTTAGTTCTTTTAATTCACCAACAAGAGGAATCATGATTTCTGGAGTAATTTTCCAATCTTTATGACGTCTAGATACATTTATTGCTGCTTCAATAACTGCTCTTGTCTGCATTTCTGCAATTTCAGGGAAGGAAACAGCTAATCGACATCCTCTATGTCCCATCATAGGATTGAATTCATGTAATTTTACTATTACATC
The DNA here is from genome assembly GCA_041670825.1 of Bacilli bacterium. Taxonomy (GTDB): domain Bacteria; phylum Bacillota_I; class Bacilli_A; order RFN20; family UBA1709; genus JAQUUH01. The sequence continues at coordinate 2,739 of JBAXYK010000061.1, forward strand.
TTTTAACTCTTCGGTAGTTATATTTAGATTTTTTGCAATCTCTTTGATATCTTTTTCTTCTGTAGGTAAGAATTCGTGCAATGGTGGATCTAGATAACGAATCGTAACAGGCAACTCTTGCATTTCTTCATAAATGCCTTCAAAATCTGTTCTTTGCATAGGTAATATTTTTTCTAGAGCTTTTACTCTTTGTTCTTTAGTCTTAGAAACAATCATTTCACGGACTGCCTCTATTCTAGTCTCTTCAAAAAACATATGTTCTGTACGTGTTAGACCAATACCTTGTGCTCCAAATCCAACAGCTGTTTTTGCATCTATTGGTGTATCGGCATTAGCACGAACTTTTAAACTTCTAATTTCATCTGCCCAAGCCATAACTCTACCAAAGTTACCTGATATAGTTGCATTAACTGTTGGTATTTGGCCAATGTAAATATTGCCTGTGGATCCATCAAGAGAAATTATGTCTCCTTCTTTTACTTTGCTCCCATTAAGTAAGAAAAATTTTTCTTTTTCATTAATAGTAAGAGCAGTACATCCAGCAACACAGCAGGTACCAATACCTCTTGCAACTACAGCAGCGTGAGAAGTCATACCACCTCTTGCTGTAAGAATTCCTTTGGCATAATACATTCCTTCAATATCTTCTGGAGAAGTTTCGACTCTAACAAGGATAACAGGCTTCTTGTCTTTGGCCCAAGTTACAGCATCTTCAGCATTGAAAACTACATGACCGGAGGCAGCTCCAGGTGATGCAGGAAGAGCATTACCAATAGGTTTTGCAGCCTTAAGAGCCTTTGTATCAAATGTTGGATGAAGAAGAGCATCAAGTTGACTAGGTTCTACGAGAAGAACAGCTTCTTTTTTATTAATTAGTCCTTCGTCATATAAGTCACATGCAACTTTCAAAGCTGCTTGCGCTGTTCTTTTCCCGTTTCTTGTTTGCAACATATATAGTTTACCTTTTTCAATTGTAAACTCCATATCTTGCATATTCTTATAAAATCTTTCCAAAGTTTTTGCAGTCTTACAAAATTCATCATAAACTTTTGGATTAATCTTTTTTAATTCTTCAATATCAAGTGGAGTACGAATACCAGCAACAACATCTTCTCCTTGGGCATTCATCAAGAATTCTCCATATATATGATCTTCACCATTTGCAGGGTTTCTTGAAAAAGCAACACCAGTTCCAGAGTCATTTCCCATATTACCAAATACCATCATTTGTACATTTACTGCTGTTCCAATATCGTGAGAAATATCATTCATTTTACGATAATAAATTGCTCTAGGATTATTCCAAGAACGGAAAACCGCAGTTACTGCAGCAAGTAATTGGGCTTTTGGATCTGTAGGAAAGTTTTCCTTTTTAAGTTCAAAATATTTCTTTTTATATAATTCAACTATTTCTTTTAGGTCACTTGCAGTCAACTCTGTATCATTTTTAGCGCCTTTTTTAATTTTCTGAGCTTCAAGAATTTCTTCAAAGGAATCTTTGCCAAGACTTTCAACAACATCAGCATACATTTGAATAAAGCGACGATAAGAATCATATGCAAATCTTTCGTTACTAGTAAGCTTTGCAAGTCCTTCACAAACCTCATCATTTATTCCTAGATTTAAGACTGTATCCATCATGCCTGGCATGGAAAATTTAGCGCCAGAACGAACTGAAACAAGTAAAGGATTTTTTGCATCTCCAAACTTCTTGTTAGAAATTTTTTCAAGCTTATCTACATTTAGATATATTTGCTCAATAATGTCAGGGCTAATTTTTTTGCTGTCATCATAATACTTATTACAAGCTTCTGTTGTAATCGTAAAACCCTGTGGTACAGGCATTCCAGCTTTTGTCATTTCTGTTAGTCCTGCTCCTTTTCCTCCAAGAAGATCTCTAATTGATCCATCTTTAGGTGCAAATTCTCCAAAAAAGTATACATATTTTTTACTCATTTTTTTCACCTGGTTATTTATATATAATAACTTTTCCTTTCCTTGCTAAGAAGCAATTGTATTCGCTTTCATTATATTAAATAAATCGCTTGATTTCAATATTATTAGTTCCATCGCACCTTTGGTGTCAACCAAAATTGCCTATTAAAATAAAAATAAATATGATATACTAGTTCTAGTTTTTGAGGATTTTTATTATAGGAGGAAAATGTTATGTCAAAAAAGACAAAAAGAGCTTTTATTAACGTATTTATTTTGTTTGCATTTTCCTTTGTGGTAATATTTCTTTTTGTAAGAAAAGATTTTGATGAAATCATTCAAATAATGAAGACGGCAAACATCTTAATGCTATTTATAACACTAGCCATTTTTTTGCTTACATATTTGGTAGATGGAATGATAATATGGATATCTGCCAAAAAATATAGTTCTTCATATAAT
>JBAXYK010000062.1:0-5100 GCA_041670825.1 Bacilli bacterium
ACCTCTAGTATAATCTATTCCTCTTATGAATCTATTTGAGGCTTCTGAGAATAATTGTAATCTTCTTGAAGTCTTTCGCAATTGAACACCATTAAATTCCGCTGATTCAACTACAATCCTTTTGGTATTCACATCAATCTCTGTTGATTTAGAGCCCATTACTCCAGCCAAACAGCATAATTGATTTCCAGATGTTACTAGCAAATCATCTTTATCTAACATGTATTTATTATCATCTAAAGCAACAAACTCTTCAGAAAAACCATCTTTTACAATAATTTTGTTAGTACATAATTTATCAGCATCATACATATGTAAAGGCTGTCCCAAAAGAATCATTATATAATTTCCAATATCAACTATATTATTGATTGATCTAATGCCACAACTTCTCAAAACTTGAACTAACCATCTTGGGGATTCTTTAACCTTTATATCATTAATACCTTTCACAGCAAATCTTTTACATTTTTCTGTTTCACTTGAAACTAGATAAGAAGACTTACTAAGTTTGTTGAAAGAAATATTTTCTAACGCCTTTTTTATTGGCTTATTTAAAATTGCAGCGACTTCATAAACAAAGGAAATCATTGAAAGAACATCGCCTCTATTTGGAGTTGGCTTAAGTTCAAAAATTACATCATCAAGTCCTAAATATGCTAAAGGATTTTTATCTCCTATTGGTGCATCATTTTCTAGAATCTCAATGCCATCTTTTTGATCTTGTGATAAGTATTTCTCATCGACTCCTAATTCTAGTAAGGAGCATATCATTCCATTTGATTCTTGATTACGAATATTACCTTTTTTTATAATAACGCCTTTTGCTGGAAGATTAGCTCCTGGCAGGGCTACTATGACTTTTTGATTCTTATCAACATTTGGAGCTCCACAAACTATTTGAATAACTTCATTTCCAATATTTACTTTACAAACACTTAAATGGTCAGAATCTGGATGATCTTCCCTTTCTTCAACATAACCGATTATTAAATTGCTACCATGAGCTAAATGAATAATTTCTTCAACTTCTACCCCAGCAATTGTAATTTTCTCGGCAAGTTTTTCTGGGCTATATTCGTCAATATCTATATACTGTTTTAACCAATTTAAACTTATTCTCATATATTGCACCCTACCTCTCTTTTTTGAACTGAGACAACACTCTTATATCATTAGAATATATATGTCTCAAATCATCTATTCCATATCTTAACATTGCTATTCTTTCTACCCCAACTCCAAAAGCATATCCTTGATATATTTTTGGATCAAAGCCAGACATTTTCAAAACATTAGGATGAACCATACCTGCTCCTAATATCTCTATCCAACCGCTATCTTTACACACACTGCATCCTTTTCCGTTGCAATTGTAACATGAAACATCAACTTCTACTGAAGGTTCTGTGAAAGGGAAAAATGAAGATCTAAGTCTAATAGTCCTTTTTTCACCAAACATTTTTCTAGCAAAAAGTAATAGTATACCTTTTAAATCACTCATAGTAATATTTTTATCAACCACCAAGCCTTCAATTTGAGTAAATTGATGTGAATGTGTAGCATCATCGTCATCTCTTCTATAGACTTTACCTGGACACAATATTTTTACTGGACCCTCACCATTATGCGACAATAATGTTCTGACTTGTACAGGAGATGTCTGTGATCTTAATAAGTCATTATCATTAATATAAAATGTGTCTTGCATATCTCTTGCAGGGTGATCTTTTGGCAAATTCAACATTTCAAAATTATAATGATCATTTTCCACTTCTGGTCCTTCTGCTATAGAAAATCCAATTCCAATACCAATATTACATATTTCATCAACTATGCTACCAATTATCCCATACGATGCAGAAGAAAAATCATCACCATCTAAACTAATATCAATTGTTTCATTTTGTAATCTTTCATTCAATTCTATTGTCTCAAGATTATTTTTTTGTTCCTCAATAAAATCGTTTAGATCTTGCTTTAAAGTATTAACATATTTACCAAATGCAATTCTTTCATCTTGTGATAATTCTCCCATTTTACTCATTGATTGATTCAATATACTCTTCTTACCAAGATAAAAAACTCTCAAGTCATTTAGTTCTTTCAAACTCATGCAATCTAAAATTCTCTTTTTAGCTTCATCTAAATCAATAATTTTTTCCATAAAAACACCATCCTTTAAAATAAAAAAAATCGTCCTCAAGGAACGATTAAATATCGCGGTACCATCCTAGTTCATGTAAATCATGCACTTAATTTGCTGTAACGGAGCTGCCGTCATTTTTTAAATGAACTCCAAGGTGAATTCCACAATACCTAACTTAAAGAACTTTCAATCGTGGTTCTTATTCCCTAAAAGAAAGTATTTGTGTACTACTCCTTTTCAACGCTTTACTATTTAATTATAAATAATTAGCAAAAAAATCACAACACTTATTTTAAAAAGAAGGATATGATATCATCACTAACTTCTTGATAATATTTGGAACCAAACAAATTATGTTCATCCGTAGGATATGAAATAATCTTCTTGTTATCTAATGGGAATTTTACAAGTAATTTATCAATATTAGAGTTCATTAATTCTTTATCATTTCTACCCTCAATAATAAGCAATTTTGCATATATTGAAGATGTATACTTATCACAGTATGCCAAAAGTTTTAGCATATTATATACTGAATCATATGTTAAGTTAACAAAATCAGGAGGTAATATTCTTTTAATTTGTCTAAAAACAGAACCCACAAATTTATTTTCCTTTTGCTCTTTCTCATCATTATATTTATTTATTTCTGTTGATGCTTTATCATCAGTTGCAAATATTACATCTTCATCCGTAAAATCAAATTCTTCATATTTAGCTCTTGTAATCTTATTAACAACTTTTGCAGTAAAAGAATCTATGCTTTGAATTTCGTCCTCAAACAAAGTATAAATTGGTAGAAGCAAAATATTAACTGGTCGCATTAATGGCCCAATTCTAACTCTAAACAATTGTCCTAATTTTTGTTTAGGGTGTCTCAAAAATTCACCAATATATTTTAAGGACTTAATTGAATTAACAGGGTCATTTTTCCCTTTTGAAATTATCGTACTCCTTACCATTCTTGCTACACTTGTTGTTGCATCATCAAACGTTGCATAATTAAAAACTGGAGACAAAAGAATTAATTTATCTGCCTTAAATTTATCAGCAAAATAGCAAGCTGGAACAGAACCAATTGAAAAACCTACTACAATAAGTTTTTTTACTCTTTCTCTCATCTTTTGTATATTCTCGTTATTGAATTTTAACCATTCATTATAAGGTAAATAATCTTTCAATGAAATATCGTTAGGATCTCCTGGAAGAGAAATAATCATTAACTCTTGATGATGTTTTAAATGTGGCATTATAGTTTCAAAATCACTGTTGTTAGTAGTAAAACCATTAACAAGAATGATACCAGTGCTTTTTGGAATTTTGCTATTCATTTCCTAATAACTTCCCTTCAAAAAGATGATGCATTATTATCGATGCTGCAACACCAACATTTAGAGATTCAACACTAGAATTCATGTTAATTTTTAAAATGTAATCAGAGATATCAATTATATCTTGGCTGACTCCTTTTCCTTCAGCTCCAACAACAAGAATCATTTTTTCTAATTTAGGCATTTTATTTAAATTTATGCTATTATTTCTTAAATCTGCACTTACAATTTTGTATCCATCTTCTTTTAGTTTTAATAAATACTCGAGCAAATCTACTTTAAATACTGGTAACTTAAAAAAGGCTCCCATAGTTGCTCTAATAAATTTATTATTGTATTGATCAAATGATTTCAAGGAAAGAATCATACCTTCAAATCCAAAAGCCATTGCTGATCTTAGGATTGTTCCACCATTACCAGGATCTTGAACATCATCAAGAGCTATATAATAATTTATTTTTTGCTCTTTATTAGAAATATAATTGCATATTCCAATAACGTTCTTAAAACTAGAAACATTAGATATTTTTTTCATTATTTCGTCTGTAACTTGGTATTTATTTGCAAAATTTTCTAATTCTTTTGGCAAAAAAGAATTATAAATAATAGTATCTAGATATTCCAATTTATAAGCCTCTATAACTAAATGATCGCCATCAACAATAAATTTTTTGTTCTCCATTCTACTAGAAGGCATATTAAGGGAAGCCCAGAATTTAACTTTTTCATTTGTTAATGAAGTAATTTTCATAGCGAATTCCCTCCTTCTTCAATTTTTTTTGTAAAAGCAAATAATTTGGCAATATTTTCTTAATCTCTAAATAAAAATCGGAACTATGATTAAAAACTTTCATGTGTGCTAATTCATGTACTATTACATATTCTATTAATTCTTCATCTAAAAAGACTAACAAATAATTCAACAATATTTCATTTTTTGTTCTGTTATAATGACCAAATTTTGATTTCAACAATTTATATTTTAATTTAGGAAAATCTTTATTGTCATATCCAAATTTTCCATAATAATATAATATCTTTAATTTCACAAAATTTTCAAGCAATTCTCGAGATATTTCCAATAAACTATTCTTTAAATTATCTCTATCTAAATAAATGTTATTCCCATCAAAAAAAGATTTATTATCATGAATAATATAGTAGCTAACACCAATCAAGTTGATAATTGAACCTTCATTAAGATTAATATTATGAACTCTATCTTCATCTTTTTTAATTAATTCCAAGATTTTATCATTTTTTTCTTTAAATAAATCATTAATATTTTTTAAATTGGTGCCACATGGAGCAGAAATCAAAAAATCTCCATTTTTATAGCGAATATATATCCTTTTTATTCTTTTATAACTAATGAAGCAATCGTATTCAATATCATTAAGACAAATTTTTGAATTAAGCATGGAATCACCAGAAATATTATACAATATATCCATGATATTACAAAATAATTATGTAAGATTAGTACAAAGTAGCTTGAAAAATATATTAAGAATATTGTTGTATTCCTCTAATAATACTCACTAGGAAAATCTAATTATTATAATTTTCCTATTTTTTATCCATTAATTCTAATAAATCACGTTTTCTGCCAGCAATTAA
>JBAXYK010000063.1:0-5014 GCA_041670825.1 Bacilli bacterium
ATTGTAAAATTTCCTCATAAAAAAAAAAAAAAAACCCAAAAAAAATACCTAAAAAAAAAACAAGAAAATTTTTTTTATTTAAAATTTTAATTTTTTCAACAATCAAAAAAATTATCAATAAAAATAATACAGCAAAAATATATCTATAAAAACCCAGTTCAAATGGAGATATTTTACTTAAAACTATTTTTGAACTAACAAAAGATGTTCCCCAAAAAATTGTTACAAAAAAAATTGAAAAATAAGCAGCAATTCTTTTCATATACTAACTCCTTTAGATAATTAAATTATAGCAAAAATAGTTTCTTTTGTCACACAGACAATATTATGTTATTATTACAAATAAGGAGGAATACCCGATGAAAAAAAGTTTAGTAATCCTGTGGACAAACCCAAACAAAGGAACTGCACTTAATATGCTACTAATGTACGCTAAAAATTCCCTTCTCCGCGGATGGTGGGAAGAAGTTGAAGTTTGTGTATGGGGAGAAACTGTTGTATTAGCAACAAGTGACCAAGATATTATTAATGAAGTAAAAGAATGTCAAAAAGTTGGAGTAAAAATGAGTGCTTGCCAAGCTTGCGCAAGAAATTATGGATTATATGAAGATTTAATTAGTTTAGGATATAATGTTGTTTCATATGGACCAATATTGACAGATTTGCTTCAAAAGCAAGAAAAACATTTGTTAACTATTTAATTTAAAAGAGGGATTCACCCTCTTTTAAATTTATACATTTTTTCTCTTTTCCATTATGTGTCCTATATGAAAAGTCCGATGTGATGGTCTCCTTATTTTAACATATCGTAGATGCATCTCTGAGATTAATATTGCTAGTAAAATAAATAATCCACCTATTATAACATTTGCAGTTAATGGCTGATTAACAAGCCAAATACTTGCAATAGTTCCAACCACACTTTCTAAAGAGTTTATTAATGAAACCTTCTCTGGTTTTAAATACTTTAAAGCAACTGTTTGAATAGTAAAACAAATAGCTGTATTCACTAAACCTAGAACTAAAATTGGCCAAAATCCTTCAAATGTTATTGTAGGAACATCCTCAAATATAAGTGTGCTAATACCAGCAAGTATCATTACTGTATACTGACTAATTAAAGTTATCACAATAGGATCAACTTTATTTTTTATTTGAAATAATGAACTAAATATCAATCTAACTGATATAAAAATCATGCACGCTAATATCATTAAATCACCTTTATTTGGCATAGAAAAACCATTCCCAGTCATTGTTAATACTATTAAACCAATTAAAGCGAGTAAAATTACAATAATTTTTTTAATTCCTATTTTTTCTTTTCTGAAATAAGCCCACGCTATTGGAACAATTACTATTGATAATTGAGTAATAAATGCTGTGTTTGCGGCACTTGTAAATTTTTGCCCAGCAATTTGAAAATAGAAACTAACAAATATTAATATCCCTAACACCAATCCTCCAAATAAAGATTTTTTGTCTACATTCTTTAATCTTTTGAAGAAAAAAATTGTTAAGCAAATACTTCCAATTAAAAATCTAAAAAATATTATGGTCAATGGCTCATAACCAGCATTCAAGGCCATAATGGTAAATGGGAACCCTAATCCCCAAAATATCATTACAATAAATATTAATAATTCATAAAAATTCTGTTTTCTTTTTAGCTCCATAATTTACCTCACAGCAAAAAAAGCATAATAATCAAATTATGCTAATTTTCTAATTAATAACTATTTTTCAATAACTCCTCTATATACTCTACTACTTTATTTATTTCTATTTCTTTACTATCTTTTTCAGTGCGGGATTTAACTTCTACCACACCTTTTTCAACACCTTTACCAACTACTACTCTAAATGGTATTCCAATTAAATCCATATCATTGAATTTAACTCCTGCTCTTTCATCTCTATCATCTAATAATGGTTCAAATCCACTATCATTGAATTTTGCATATATTTCTTCTGCAATATTATTTTGAGCAGCATCTTTAGAATTTATTAAAACTATTGCAACTTTGTATGGAGCGATACTAACTGGCCAAATTATTCCTTTTTCATCATTTGATTGTTCTACTACTGCAGACATACATCTTCCAGGTCCTATTCCATATGATCCCATTACAACACTTTGCAATTTTCCATTATTATCTAAATACTCAAGTCCTAAAGCTTTGGAATATTTTGTTCCTAACTTGAAAGTATTTCCTATTTCTATTCCCTTTTTAAAATATATTTTGCCCCCACATTTTGGACAAGTATCTCCTTGTTTTATTTGGCATATGTCTCCTACATAATCAACTTTAAAATCTTCTAAATTAACATTTTTGAAATGATAATCAGTTTTATTAGCTCCAACAATAAAATTAGTTAATCCTTTAATATCTCTATCCATTACAATTGTGGTACTTATCCCTATTGGTCCTGCAAAACCAACTTTTGCTCCTGTTAGTTTCTCAACACTATCAAAATCAGCAAGTTCAACAGAAGTAGCATTCAATATTTTTCTGAGCTTAGTTTCATTAATCTCTCTATCTCCTCTTACTAATGCTAAAACTAACTTGTTATCAACTTTATATACTAATGATTTAACAAACTTATCAATGCTTTCATTTAAGAACTTGCTAACTTCCTCAATTGATTTAGCATTTGGTGTGTGAATTAATTCTTTTTCTAGTTTTACTGATGATTCAGTTTCTTTTTTGCTCTCCACACATTCTGCTATTTCTAAATTTGAGGCAAAATCACACTTATCACACATCACTAAAACATCTTCACCTATATCTGTAATTGCTTGGAATTCCTCGGAAAGCAATCCTCCCATTACACCAGTGTCTGCTTTAACAACTGCATATTTTAAACCAATCTTATCAAAAGATTTGCAGTAAGCATCAAACATTTTCTTATAAGATTTGTCTAATCCTGATAAATCAACATCAAATGAGTAAGCATCCTTCATTATAAATTCTCTTACTCTTATAAGACCATATCTTGGCCTTGGTTCATCTCTAAATTTAGTTTGAAATTGATAGATATTAAATGGCATATCTTTATAAGATTTTATCTTCATTTTTGCTGCCATTAAAAACAACTCTTCATGGGTTGGCCCTAAAACATATGGTTTATTAAATCTATCATTTAGTGAAAACATATCGGAACCAAAACTAGCTCTTCTGCCACTAGATACATATACCTCTTCACTAATTAAAGAAGGCATTAAAACTTCTTGAGCACCAGTCTTGTTCATTTCTTCTCTTATTATAGAAATTATATTATTTAAAACTTTGTAGCCTAGGGGTAAATACATATAAACTCCGGATGATGTTTTCTTAACCATCCCTGCTCTTGTTAACAAATTACCACTAACGGAATCTTCATCTTTTATATTCTCACGATAAGTGTAGAAAAAACTATCTTTTAATCTCATAATAACCCCCCACTACTTATGCTATTTAATTCTAACACAAGTTTTGAATAAATAGTATATCACTTTTAGCAATAATTATATTTCTTTCTTATTTTATTATACTTAACTACATATATATTTTATAATTTACATGAGGTGGTAAGATTGATTATTGGCAAAATAGCATTTATGTTCCCAGGACAAGGAACTCAATATGTAGGAATGGGAGAAGATTTATATCAAAACTTTGAAGAAATAAGATCTCTATATCTTGAGGGAAAAAGAATTTTGAATTTAGATATTGCAGAATTAAGTTTTAAAGGACCTAAAGAAGAATTACTTAAAACCCAAAACCAACAACCTTGCATACATACTTTCGAAATAGGAATATTTGAAATACTAAAAAGTAAATCAATATTACCTGATTTTGTAGTTGGTTATTCTCTTGGTGAGTATGCTGCTCTAGTAGCAAGTCAGATTTTTAAATATGAAGACACAATAAGCATCACCAGGAAAAGAGGAATACTCATGGAAAATGCAGTCCCCAATGGAATGGGAAAAATGTGCATGATAAATGGACTTTCCTTTGATGAAGTTAGAAAAATAGTTGATGAAATAAAAACTACTTCCTTTGTTGAAATATCAAACATCAATACACCAAGTTCAATTATTGTCTCAGGATATAATAAAGGGGTAGATTTAGTTCAGCAAGAAGCATTGAAAATGGGTGCAGAAAACACAATCTTTTTGAAGGTAAGCGGTCCATTTCACACTATATTATTAGAAAGTGCTGGAAAAAATCTTAAGAAAGAATTAGAAAAAATAAAATCTAATTCCCCAAAAATTAGTTATATTCCAAACTATAGTGGGGAAATTTACAATTATAATGAAGAAAACATTGCTGATGTTCTAGAAAAACATGTTTATATGCCTGTTTTATGGGAAAAAACAATTTCTACACTAATAGAAAACGGGGTAAGAACTTTTATTGAAATTGGTCCTGGCAAAAGTTTATGCAAGTATACAAAAAAGTGCTTAGAAAAATATGAATTTGAAACCTGTGTTTTAGGCATTGAAAATTATAATGAGCTAAAAGATTTTTTAAAGATGTTAAATAAGTAGTAATATTTTTATTTTTTTATAGTAATTAAATTAACAAATAATTATAATTATGTAGTGAGGTGATAATAATGATTATCGGTGTTACAAAAGAAATTAAAAATAATGAAAATAGAGTGGGAATAACTCCTGCAAACATTAAAAAATTCATAGAGAATAAACATACCATTCTTATCGAAAGCAATGCTGGATTTGGTAGTGGTTTTTCTGATGAAGAATATAGAGAAAACGGAGCTATTATTCTACAAACTGCAAAAGAAGTTTGGGAAAAAGCAGAAATGATTATTAAAGTAAAAGAACCATTGCAAAGTGAATACAAATATTTCAGACCTGGTCTTATAATATTTACATATTTACATTTAGCAGCAGATAGAGAACTAACAGAAGAAATGCTAAAAAAGAAAGTAATTGGAATTTGTTACGAGACTGTTGAGTTAAAAGATCACTCTTTACCTCTTTTAACTCCAATGAGTCAAGTTGCTG
>JBAXYK010000064.1:0-4989 GCA_041670825.1 Bacilli bacterium
ATTTATTTTTTGTTTGTATCTATTAGAATTTTTTTGACCTTTTAAATACCAACAAACATGGGAGCGCATTTCTTTAATTGCTATCAATTCATTTTTATAAAGTCTAATGAGTTCACTTGCATGATATAAACACATTTCTATCTTTTCTTCTATTGAAGGATTAGTTAATACTATCCCATCGTTTAAAAACTCAATTGTTTGTTTAATAATCCAAGGATTCCCTAGATATGCTCTACCAATCATTACAGCATCGCATCCTGTCTGTTCAAGCATTCTTTTAGCATCTTGAGGAGACTTAATGTCACCATTACCAATAACTGGTATATTTACTGCTTCTTTCACTTCTTTAATATATTTCCAATCAGCTTCTCCTGAATAAAATTGACTTCTTGTTCTTGCATGAACTGCAATAGCGCTCACACCAGCCCTTTCAAGCATTCTAGCCGTCTCAACTACATTTATTGATTCATTATCCCAACCAATCCTTATTTTTGCTGTAACGGGCTTAGAAACACTATTCACAACTTCTCTAACCATTTCATATGTCGTATCTAGGTTACATAGAAGTTTACTTCCTGCCCCTGTTTTTACAACTTTAGGAACTGGACACCCCATGTTGATATCGATAATATCGCAATCACAAGATTTATCAACAATTTTTGCTGCCTGCACTAATGATTCTAAGTCTCCTCCAAAGATTTGCATACTTAAAGGATGCTCATTAGAACCAACTTCCAGCATCTTATATGTTTTTTGATTGTTATAGCAAAGAGCTTTATCTGATACCATTTCTGCATATACTAATCCTGCTCCCATTTCAAAGAGAATTTTTCTATATGCCTCATTACTAATACCAGCTAAAGGTGCTGCAATTACTCTATTTTTTATTTCCAAATTTCTAATCTTAAACAACGATATTACCCCCAAGGTATCTCATCTGGTGACATTTTATTCTCATTTTTAGAAAAATCAACAACTTTACCACTATTCATTCTTATTATTCTATCACCAATAAGAGCAATACCAGGATTGTGAGTTATTATAACCATTGTTGTCTTCAGTTCTTTATTTATCTTAACTAGACTATTTAGTACGACTTTACCAGTTGTTTCATCAAGAGCTCCTGTTGGTTCATCACAAAACATAACAAAAGGTTTCTTAGCAATTGCTCTTGCAATAGATACTCTTTGTTGTTGTCCTCCAGAAAGTTGATGCATGTATTTGTTGGCGTGCTCTTCTAAGCCCACCATTTTAATTATGTAATTAATATCTTCTTTTTTGTTTTTACCAAGTTGAGCTCCAACTTTAACATTTTCATAAACATTTAAATGAGCTAAAAGATTATAGGTCTGAAATATAAATCCTACATTCTGCTTTCTAAATTTTGTCATCCTTGAATCTGAATAATGAGTGATATCCTTGCCATCAAAAATGATTTGGCCACTTGTAGGAACATCAAGACCAGAAATTACATTCAAAAGAGTAGTTTTCCCACTTCCTGATGATCCTAAAATTATTAATATCTCACCTTTTTCAACATCAATATTGACATCATCTAAAGCTTTGGTAACTATTTCACCTTGGTAATAATATTTACATATATTATTTAATTTAATTAGTGTTGACATGAAATACACCTACTCTCTTTTTAGTGCTTCTGCTAGAGAAACACGATTTAATGCTTTTCTCGACATACTTAGTGCTATGAAATAAGCAGCCATTATTACTGCAAGTCCTAATAAAGCTCCTTGTAGTGATAATTCAATTGGCACAGAGAAATCTAAATCTCGTGCAACTAAAGAAATAATAAATCTTAATATCCCTTTCATAGCAGGAATAGACAAAAGATATGCTATTAAAACAAATGGAGTATATATATTCAAAACTACTGATTTTATTTCTTTTTCCTTATATCCCATGACTTTCATCAGTGATATATGTTTCTTGTTTTCATCAACAACAATGTTTGAAACAACTGATATTATGATTAATGCCATTGCTCCAGCAAAAGCGATAATTATATATATAGAATAATTAGCCATTTCTATTGCTATTGAAATATTCTTTTTCAAATCATCATAGCGGAAAACACTTGAAATATTGGTATTGCTTTCATCATATATTGACTTCAATTCATCGGTATATATCATATTATATGATTGATCGCTATATCCTAAATACTCAGCGATTGAACCTTTATCAACATAACTATTTAAACCACTAAATGTTTCATTTATATCAACAATTAGATATTTTTTATCATTACTACATTGTACATTACCATCTATATCAACTCTTTTTGATAATATTAAGGTGTCGCCAATTTCAACTTTTAATAAAGTCCTAATAGTATCATTGATAACAATATTATCAACACCTTCTTGACCATTATCTTCAAACAATTTATAAGATATATCTTCGCCATCGCTATTAGTGATTTTCAAAAGATTTAGATTTTCATCTATACCATTTACAGTAACACTTCTAGTCTTATCAAGAACCTCATTAGTTCCATTTCTTCTAATTATCTGATACAAAGTCAAATCTGATGAAACTATTAAATCTTCATTATCATGATTTTCATCATATCCATCAATTATGGTTGGATCAACCATAGAAGAATAAGTAATCTGATAATCATAACTTGCTCCAGCAAAAGTTTTATCAATCATTTTATTCATCATTGTTGAACCAATGAGTGTTAAAACAATTAATAATCCAGTACAAAATGAACATAACGTTATAACTAATAGTTTACCAAGGGATCTAGATGCTAAAGATAACCTAAATCTTGATTTAAACTTAAGAGGTGAAGTCAATTTAGTAACTATCTTCGTCATAAAATTAACTTTTAAATTACTTCCTTCTCTTAATAGTTTTAGTGGTCTATGTCTTAGCATGAAAAGGGCCACTAAATAACTAAGCAATGAAAGTGATAACAAAGGTATTACTAACGATAGTAACAAATATTTTGCATCAAAGAAGAAATCATTCATTGGAATATTGTAAAAAGATTTGTATAAATTCACAACAGGTCCTTGTAATATAACACCTAAACCATATCCTAATATCCCGCCAATTATTGATCCCACTATTGGATAAACCAAATAACCAGCAGCAATCATATAGGTATTATAACCAAGTGACTTTAGAACACCAATTTGTAATCTTTCATCATCAATCCTTTTCTTCATAACCATAATAATTATGAAAATTGCAATTGTAAGCAATACATACATGAAATATGAAGTAAAGACTCTATTATTTTTTACTTCTTCTGTAAACATAGATATTCTTGGACTAATTGTTGCAGTAGATAATACATATAGTACTCTACTATCTTTTCTTACTGGCTTAACTAAATCTTGTAGTGCTTCATCAGTATAAGAACCATTATAATCATTAAACTTTGCTGCATAGTATTTCTCTTCTTTGCCATTAAAATCATCATATGTTGCTTGATTTGTATATATAACAGTGTGCCTTTTAACATCATATAATGGTGTGTTAAATGATATCGCTGGATAAATGTAGTCTGGAGCATAAGCAAATCCTACAACCTTATATTCTTTGCCATCAATTTCAAAATATGAGTTTAATTCAATCTCATTACTTTTTGCAAAAGGAAGCGCAATGGTTATCTCATCATTATTTACTGGTTCTTGTCCTTCAATTAAATATGGTGTATTTACCTTCAAATTTGCATCATAAACCATTATGCTTGCAGCATAATTTTGGTCATCTCCTGTAACAGAATAAGTTAGTACTTTGTTTGCTTTTAAAACATAAGTAAAATCATATGTTTGAGATAATTCTTCCATTATTGGAGTTAAATATTCATACTTATCAACACCATAACTATTATTATTTGTCATTGCTGAAAAATTTTCATAAAGTTTGGCAATATTTGATGAAGCATTTGTATTTGTACTACTATCATCGGCGCATTCATCATCTGTAGTTGGAACTTCACTAGGATTTTCACTGGATGTTGTGGTTCCTGGATTAATTGGACAAAACTTTAAATAAGGTAGATTGGGGTCTAGGTTTGTTGATTCATTTTTAGCCTTTGAACTGCAACCATAAAATATATATGTATTTAAATCATCGGCAGGATATGTCCCATTTATTATTCCTAATAAATAATTACTCCCTGCAAGTATTTTGCCTATTTGTTGCTTCAATATTGTCTCTACCATAAATTCTGGGACTCCAGATTCTATAATAGAATCACGCATTTCTTGCAAACCTTCTTGATCATATTTTTCTAACATCTCATCTGTTACCACAACTTCTGGTAACTCAATATCTTTCCATGATGATAATTTTTCATTAAACATATCAGCAATATTTTCTCTTGTTAAAATATTTGTTTCATTCAATAAAATTGTCATATGCTCAACGTTTTGTTCTTCCATGTACTGTTCAGACATTGAATCCATCCTGTCTAGTGCTGAATTCATTGTTGTATAAACAGCTGTTGATATTAAGATCAAGAATGTCAAACCAATCATTTGCAATCTTTTCTTCTTTATTCCCTTTAAGGAATTTAAAAATAATAACCACATAATTAAGCCCACCTAATCTCGCTAGCATCAAGAACTTTTTCATTCCTAATGTTACTAGCTATTTTCCCTGAATTAATTCTTATAACATTATTAGCCATTTGCGCAATGCTAGGATTATGGGTAATTATTACTATTGTTGTTTTATATTTTTTATTCAATTCTTGAATTGTTTTTAAAACAATCTTACCTGTTGTTTCATCAAGGGCTCCAGTTGGTTCATCACAAAACAAGACTTTAGGATTTTTTACTAAAGCCCTAGCAATAGAAACTCTTTGTTGTTGCCCTCCAGATAATTGATATGGAAATTTATTCTTTTGACTTGTCAACTCAACACTATCAATTATCTCATTAATGCTTATTGGATCTTTTGCTAATTGTAAACCTAATTCAATGTTTTCTTTTACGTCTAGATTAGAAATCA
>JBAXYK010000065.1:0-4958 GCA_041670825.1 Bacilli bacterium
TGCCGATATAATATATCAGTTAACAAAAAATAGAAGTAAAGAAAAATTGGTTAAATGGAGTTTTTGCTGTGCAACCCATGTAGCGCAAGCTTTTCCTGATTTTGATTTTAAAAACAGTTATTATTTAATAACAAAGGAAGCTGTTGAAAAGTGGGAAGAAAATAAGCTTACACTTTTAAAAGTAAGAGAGACAATTAGATCCTTAAGATCCCTAAAAAGAGAAAGTAAAGACAAAGCTTCAAAAGAATTAATTAAAGCTTTTGAACAGGTATTACTAACAACCTTAGCAGTTAGACATGCATACTTAACATCACTACACGCTGTAAAGAGTGTTTATTATAGAAACATTGATAAAGATTATATATTTGAAATTGAAAAAGAAAGAGTTTGGCAATTACAAGTTATTGAATAAAAAAAACACCTCAATATAAGTTGAAGTGTTTTTTTATTTTTTATGATATTAGCCCTTTTTCTAACAAGAAATTTCTAGCAACCTCTCTAGGCTCTTTAGCGTTTTCATCAACTTCATAATTCAAATTAACCATAGTTTCATCATCAAGTACATCACCAAGTTCTTTGAGTATTGCTTCTAGTTCTGGGTGTTTTTCATATACTTCTTTTCTTAAAAATGGAACAGCGTAGTAAGGAGGGAAGAAACTTAAATCATCTTCAAGACTTACTAAGTCAAATTTTTTGATAAGAGAGTCGGTACTAAATGCTGTTGTTATTTGTACATCATTGTTAAGAAGCGCTTGATATCTTAAAGATCCTTCAAATGCAGAATTTTCTTTAAAAGATAAATCATAAGCTTCTTCTAATCCAATTAATCCATCTTGACGATTAATAAATTCATAAGTAAATCCACCAATCATAGTATCAGAAATTGATTTTAAATCAGAAATTTTTGAGAGATTATTCTCTTGTGCAAAATCTTTAGTTACTGCTAGCACGTAAGTGTTGTTGACATTAATTTGATCTAAAACAACAATATCGTGTTTGCTAAGTAATTCCTCTTTTACGGTGTTATAGACAATTGTAGGATCAGAGATTGGGTCATAACCTAAGATGCTTACATATCCAGTACCTGTATAATCAATATAAATATCTATATCATCATTTGTTATTGCGGAAAAAATTACTTGTGTTCCTCCAAGGGCAGCCTTTCTAGTAACCTTTAAATCAGTTCTATCTTCAATTAATTCTGACATAAGATGTGTGAATATCTGTTGTTCAGTAAATTCTTTTCCTCCTACAATTATTTCATTTTCTCTTGAACTACCACACGATGCTAGTCCAAGTGTTAAAAAGAAAAGTAGACTAGTAATCATAACTTGTTTTTTCATATCATATTCTCCTTTCATTTATAAAAATGCAGATAAAACAAATATAGCAACAATAAATATAATTGAAATTCCCAAGAAAATTAGACTATTTTTTCTTTTGTTTTCAATCTGCTTTTTATCTTGTTTAGAATTAGTTTGCAAACTTATCGGAGTAACGAGTTTCTCGGCGGTGTTTCCAATAAAATCAACAAATAAAGCTAGTAAACAAGCAGGAATAGCTCCCGCAAGTATCTGATTGTTGTTTAATGTTCTTATTCCTGAAAATACTAAATAACCAAGACCATCTGCACCAATGTAGGCAGCAATTGTCATTAATCCAACAGATGTAACTGCAGCAATTCTTACCCCCGCCATTATTACAGGTAGAGCAAGAGGTATTTGAACTTTAGTTAGTACTTGGAATCTTGTTAAACCAATGCCTTTTGCAGACTCTAGTGTTTCAGCATTTATATTAGTTATTCCAGTTACAGTGTTCTTGACTATTGGTAGTAAAGAATATAAAACAACAATTGTAACAGCAGGAACAGTACCAATCCCTAAAAATGGGATTGCAAACCCTAATAGTGCCATACTTGGAATTGCTTGGATAACATTTGTTACTCCAAGAACAGGTTTTTTAAGTTTTTTTACATAACTTATTAATATTCCTAATGGTATTCCAATTAACAATGCCAATCCAACAGACATTGCGGTTAAGCGTAAATGATCTGCAAGAAGATCAATTATCAACTTATAACTATAAGAAATATATTCAATGAATTCTTTCATTTTATATCACTTCCTTTTGCTCAACAAATGGTTGACTCAAAGTCGTGACAAGACTACTTTTAGTTATTAATCCTACAAGACATCTCTTTTCATTAATAATTGGTAATGTTGATTCTTGAGTTTTATTGATTAATTTTAAAACTTCAACAATACTTTCTTCAGGTAATGCGTGCGAAAAATCTTTTTTCATTATTTTTTCAACCTCAATATTCCTATTTTTATAAGGTTGAATGTGTTTGGCCTTAATGATTCCTAAAAGCTTATTGGTATGCAATTCAACCACCATTAGACTATCAATTTTATGTTCCCTCATTTTTTCCATACATTGAAACAATGAAGCTTTAGGGGGGATAGTTACGGGATTTTCAATCATTATGTCTTTTACTTTAATTAATTCGGGAGAGGACCATATTCTATTTTTTCCAACAAATCTAGATACAAAATCATTTATAGGATTTTTCATGATGTTTTCTGGTGTATCATATTGCAAGATTTTCCCGTTGTTCATTATACAAATTCTATCAGCAATTTTAATGGCCTCACTCATGTCATGAGTAACAAATATAATTGTTTTTTTCATATGTGTTTGAATATTAATTAATTCTTCTTGAAGTGAAGCTCTAGTAATAGGATCTAAAGCAGAAAATGGTTCATCCATAAGAATTATTTCTGGATCCATCGCAAAAGCTCTAGCAACACCTATTCTTTGTTGCTGGCCACCACTTAATTCTATTGGATAACGTTCAAGAAACTCATCTGGATTCATTCCAATCATTTCCATTAATTCAAGAGTCTTATCTTTTATTTTTTTA
Organism: Bacilli bacterium; assembly: GCA_041670825.1. GTDB lineage: Bacteria > Bacillota_I > Bacilli_A > RFN20 > UBA1709 > JAQUUH01. The sequence goes on from JBAXYK010000065.1 coordinate 2,924, forward strand.
GCGTTTATTTTACTGACTTTTGGTATTATTTCAATATTTTCTTTAACACTCATATGAGGAAATAGTCCAGTCTGTTGAATAACATAACCCATATTTCTTCGTAAAGATATTACATCTTTTTTGGCGATATCTTCTCCATTTATTAAAATAGTCCCACTTGTGGGATCTATTAGACGATTTATCATTTTTAGTGTTGTGGTTTTCCCACACCCACTCTCGCCAATAAGAACAACAAGTTCTCCTTTTTTCACACTAAAGGAGATATCATTTATTACTAATGTTTCTTTGAATTTTTTGACAATATTTCTAAATTCTAACATCACAAAAACCTCCTCTTGCAAAAGCAACAACATAATTATAACATTGAGTTGTTACCTTAGTCAAATTTGACAATTAAAAATCTGCCATAAAGCAGATTGATAAGTTTATTTAAATATAAATTTTAAAACCCTATTATAACACTCTTCATTTCCAATGAAATAAATAATATCATTTTCTTTCAGATTAGCATAAGGTCCAGGAGAAAGAATAAGTTCATCTTTATGGTTTATCGCAATTACAGTTGCACTTGTATTATGCCAGAAGTTTAATTCCATAAGAGTTTTATTTATTCTTGGAGAATCGCTAGGTATTTTAAGTTCATAAGGAACAAAGGGAGTGATATCCTTGAATTTGCTACTTTTATCAATAAGTTCTTCAACTTGTTTTTTAAGTTCAATCTGCTTACTCAAAGATTCTTCAATATTCGCTAATATATTTTTGCGAATATCTTCAAGTGAAAGAATGCTAGAATATTGGTTTATGAAAGCAACGGCATTTTCATATGAAACAATGGTTGAACCACTACCAGGAACTGAATGAATAATATTTACATCTTCTAGTACACACATGGCTCTTCTTGAGGTTTCGCTTGATACACCATATTGTGATGCTAGGGCAGATCTTGCATATACACGATCACCGACCTTATAATGCTTATCAACAATTTTCCCAGCAAAATCTATGGCTACTTGTAGGTAACGAGGCAATTCATGTTTTATTCTAGTCATTTTAACACCCACTTCTGTTTTGAAAATTATATCAAAAAAAGTAAACAAAAACAAAAAAACCTATTTTTAAGCAATTTTAGCAACATTTTGAAAGTTATATATCATTTATATATTGCATAAATATTAACAATTCTATTTACATTAGTCGTAATTGCCTAGTATTATTTAGTTAAGATATATAAATTGGAGGTAATAATTTTGAAAAAATACGCAATAGTTTACTGTTCAAAAACAGGATTTACCAAAAGATATGTAGATATGTTAAAAGAAGAGATTGATTGTGATGTATTTGAGGCTAAGAAACTTAAAAATCTTAATCCTTTATTAAAATATGATTTGATAATTTATGCAGGTTCAGTAATGGCCAATAGAATTAATGGCTTTAAAATAATAGATAAAAATATTTATGACATTGAAGACAAAAAAATTATAATTGTTGCCGTTGGATTGACTCCACCTCTAGATCAAGTATTAGAGCAATTGAAATCAAGCAATATTCCTTTTGGTTTTGAAGACAAAATCAAGATTTTTCAACTAAGAGGTGGCCTTGATGTAAGTAAATTAAAGTTTTTCCCTAAGATGTTAATGAATTCTATTAAGAAAAGACTAATTAATCAACAAAATCGTAATGAAGCAGAAGAAGAAATGCTAGAGGCTATATTAAAGGGAGCAGATTATGTTGATAAATCTAGTATTGTTCCAATTATTGAGGAAATAAAAGAATTTGAAAAAAATCAAGCTATAGATGTAGAAGTTATTTAATAAGCAAATGAGTAAAATAAAAGATGTTTTTGTGATACTATAATAGAGATTTGATTTGGAGGGAATTATATGATTTATGATGTAGTAATTATAGGTAGTGGTCCAGCAGGGATTTCTGCTTCTTTATATACCGCAAGAGCCAATTTAAAAACAATTATTATTTCTAAAAAAGAAGGAGCTTTAATAAAGGCCGGAGAAATTGAAAATTATTATGGTTTTTCTAA
>JBAXYK010000066.1:0-4926 GCA_041670825.1 Bacilli bacterium
AATAAATCTGCAAGTGGTACAGAAATAATTAAAGAGCTCGGTGAAGAACACTTAAAGACAAAGAAAATAATTGTTTACACTTCAGCAGATTCAGTTTTGCAAATTGCAGCTAATGAGAAAATTATACCAGTTGAAGAACTCTATAGAATTTGTGAAATAGCTCGTGAAATTACTATGAAAGATGAATGGAAAGTTGGTCGAGTAATTGCAAGACCTTTTGAAGGAACTACTTCGGATAATTTTAAAAGAACACCTAGGAGACATGATTATGCACTTTCGCCATTTTCTAAAACTTATTTAAATTATCTGCAAGAAAATAGTTTCGATGTAATAGCAGTAGGTAAAATTAATGATATATTTAATGGAAGTGGAATAACTCGTGCAATTAAAACTTCAAGTAATAACATGGGTATGGATACGGTAATTAATTTAGCAAAAGAAAACTTTAATGGCTTATGCTTTGCAAATTTGGTGGACTTTGATATGGAATATGGTCATAGAAGAAATCCAATAGGATATGGAAGAAGTTTGGAAGAATTTGATTTTAGGCTATCTGAGCTTTTATCAATTGTTAATAATGATGACTTAATAATATTAACAGCTGATCATGGAAATGATCCTACAGCAAAAGGATCAGATCATACAAGAGAGAATGTCCCATTTATTTTATATAGCCCTAGATTTAAAAAAGGTGCTATTTTAAAAACTGGTGATACATTCGGCAATATAGGAGCTACAATAGTAGATAATTTCGGTATTAATGCTGATAAATTATTAGGAATCAGTATATTAGATAGTTTGGATTAATAAAATAATCAACATAACATAAATTATACGAAATAATATGTAATATAAAAAGAGGACCTTAAGACTCCTCTTTTTTGTTATTAAAAACCAGTTGCTCTATTATAGAAACAATAATTTCTAAATTTTCTTTATCTATTTCATCAAATCTTTTCAAGATTGGTGAATCAATATCTAGTACACCAATTACTTGACCATTTAAATTAATTGGAATAACTATTTCTGATTTTGAATTGCAATCACACGCTATGTGTCCAGGAAAATCGTGAACATTTTCTACAACAACAGTTTCATTTTTTTCCCAAGCGCATCCACAAACTCCCTTACCTTTTTTAATTATTAAACAAGCTGGGCGACCTTGGAATGGTCCTAGGATTAAATTATCTTCATTAACCATATAAAACCCAACCCAATTCAAATTACTCATGTATTGATTTAGTAATGCAGAAATATTGGCAAGATTTGCGATTATCCCAGTTTCAGTAACAATTAATTGTTTTAAAGAATTAATAATTAATTCATATTCATTATTCTTATAAGAATTACTCATAATTGGAAATAACCTCCTTAATATCAATTAATGGTTGATCAGCCCATAATTTCTCTAAACTATATTTTTCTCTTTCTGGTGTTAGAAAAACATGAACAACTATGTCATCAATATCAACAAGGACCCATTCTCTACCAATTCTTCCTTCTATATGATTTATCGATATATTAAAACTTTTTAAGTCTTTTTCAAGGTTTTGAGCAATGGAATTAGTCAATGTTATGTTATTGGCATCACATATCACATAATAATTACATAATGGATTTACTTTCCTAACATCTATTACTATAATATCGTTTCCACCAGTTTCATATATTGACTTAACAACTCTTTCTAGTTTCTTTATGCTCATGCTTTCCTCCCTTAATGTATTTATTATATGCTTCTAATGTCAAATTATTGAGTTTGAATTCAGTAATATTTGATTTCAAATAATCAATGTTTTCCTCTAATACTTTTTTAAATCCTTTATTAATGCTTTCCATGCATAAATTAATCATTGCACTGGAATTATAACCTCTTCCAGGCTCTATTTTATCGGCAACATAAATTATTTTTGCAAGCTTTGACATCTTATCAGTAGCAGTAGCATGATACTTCATAGCATTTATTATTTCTATATCATCAATGTTATAGTCCTTTTTTGCAATAATTGATGATAAGAATTGATGATAAACGCTTCGTGGATATATTAATTTCTCAGGAAAGTACATTTTCATTAGTTCGACTTCTCGTTCTCTATTTATTTCCTTTGCGCAATCATGTAAAAGCCCTGCAATGTATGCTTTTTTGACATTTACATTATTACTTTTAGCAATTCTTTTTGCAAGAGTAGCTACTCTTTTTGAATGTTCAAAACGATATTCGCTCAATTCAATTTTTAATTTATTTTCAAGATATAATCCATTCTCTTTAATATATTTTTTTACCAATAATGGAACATCAAGATGTAGGAAATTTCTAATAATTGTACTTGAAATCAAAGGACCAGTTATTCCAATATCTAAAACATTATATTTCGCGATATTAAATTGATTTTTTTGGTATCCAACTCTATTAATAAGGACAAAAACGACTAATTTTGATAGTTCTTCTATCCTTTTCCAATCACCAAGACGATCTAATTGATCTGTTCCAATTAAATAATAAAATTTATTGTTTGGGAATTTATTTATTAATGCAATCATTGTATCAATTGTGTAATTAATTTGCTTATTGCCAGTATTTTTTATCTCATAATCGCATAATTTATACTTCTTATTGGTTTTTATTGCTAATTTAATCATTTTGAGACGATCAAATTGTGATGTTTTAAGTTTTTTCCAACGAGGATTCTTTGCTGGCATAAACCAAACCTCATCAGTTTTAATTTTATCCATAGCAGCCTTTGCAATCTCAAGATGGCCATTATGAATAGGATCAAAAGAACCACCAATAATCAAAACATTACTCATAACTAATTAATCCTTTGGAAGATCATATATTTTATTTTTACTTGCTCTATAAATTATGATAGTGTGACCAATAATTTGAACAATATCGGCCTTTGTATAACTACAGACATCAAGAGATATTTCTCTAGTATTTTGAGGGGCAGTCTTCAATACACTAATTTTTATTAGTTCATTGGCCTCTAAGGCATTGTTTATAGCTATCAATAAATTTTTACTTACTCCATCCTTTCCTATTTGAAAAAAAGATGATAAAGAATTAGCTTTGCCTCTTAAAAAAACTTTTTGCTTATTAGTAATCATAATTATTACTCCTCTCCTATAAATGATTCTTGAATAGAGACACCAGTCCCTTTAGGTGCATAAACATTTAACTTAACATTTCCTTTCATAATATCAATGAATGCCAATCCACTAATAACTAGAGAAGTACGTTTAAATTCTGGGATATAGATTTCAGTTTTCTGCAAATCACCCATGCTGTTTATAATTTTGCTTTTAGGAATAAATACCTTATCCAAGATAAATTTATTAAATTTCTCATTTGTCTTTTCATCAAGTTTTGTTCTATGTAATTTAACTTGATTATTACAATATACAATAAAAGAAGTAGAATTTCCATCTATAAAATCTATTCTTGCAATAGAACCCAAGAAAAGGCTTTGTTTATTGTTTAATTGAAATACTTGAGGCTTAATCTCCTTTTGTGGCAGTATATATTTTAAATTTTTGTTATCAATATAATGATAAATGTTTTCAGAATTGAAAAGTCCTGGAGTATCATATAAAAATGCATTATCACTAAAAGGTATTTTCAAAGTTTTAAGTGTAGTCCCTGGATAAACACTAGTAGTCACAAAAGTATTGGTGTCATTTTTATAATATTTCAATAACGAGTTTACGATGCTTGATTTACCAACATTAGCATTCCCAATAATATAAATATTTTTAGATGAATCAGTCTTTTTTATCTTGGCTATTAAATCATCAAAGTGAAAATTATTTTTAGTACTTATTATTTCGATTGAATCATAAGGAATATTATATTTATCAAGTTGTAAGCGAATTTTTGAAAGAACCTTATTTATTTTAACTGACTTAGGAAAGATATCAATTTTATTGATTACTACGATTATTTTATTGTTTTCCTTATACTTTTTTATTTCACTAATTAAACTTCCGTGAAAATTAAACAAATCTATAACATATAAAATCAAATTATTATTTCCAGGTATTTCTAGAATATTCATGTACTCATCATTATCAATTATAACTGACTTATTTTCATTATAATTTCTCAGTCTAAAACATCGTTGACAAAAGATTTTGTCTTTGGATAGCAAAACATTACTAGGAACATATCCTGGTAAATCTTCATCTATTGTTTGAATTACTGCTCCGCATCCACTGCACACTTTTTCATTTGACATAATCATTAATTACCTCCAATGCTTTTTAAGTGACCTCTTTTAGCAAGTGATTTTCGGATTATTTTGTCTATGAAACGATTAAATTTAGTAACAAATAAGTCACTATCAGTCGCTGGTTCAACAAGAAGACTCTTACATTTTAAAAGATTAGCCATCCAAATATCAGTCAATATTTGATCACCTATTACAAGAGTTCTATTCACGTCAATATCATTTTTCTTTATAAAACTTCTGATTCTTCTTGTAAAAGGTTTTTTGCTAGAATGAAGATATTTAACATTAATTTGCTCACAAAATTTTTTTACTCTTTCCTCTTTATTGTTAGATATTAAATAGAACTCAATACCTAAATTTTTAATTACAGAAATAATGTTTATTACTTGTTCATTTGGTATATCAATGAAATGTTCAACGATAGTATTATCCAAATCGCATAGAATAAAATCTATTTTATTATTTTTAAGTGATACAAAGTCTATGTTATAAAAATCATTCTCATACCATGTAGGCTTAAATATTTTGTACACTACATTCATCTCTCCTTTTATTTTAAATCATTATTGTGACTTTTTAAAGTATAAGTCATAAAAATTATAAATCATCAATGAAATCAAATATAGTAGGTTCTTTCTCTTCTTTTTTACCATCTTCAGTTTCAAGACTATCATTTGCTACTACTTCATCATTTTCA
>JBAXYK010000067.1:0-4899 GCA_041670825.1 Bacilli bacterium
ACAAGGCACTTATGTGCGAAATAGGGTGGCACCACGATTTATTCGTCCCTTAAGATGGTGTTTTTTTATTTAAAGGAGTGATAATATGGAAAGAATGTTAAGTGGAATTAAACCATCTGGTCAGTTGACTCTAGGTAATTATATAGGAGCTATAAGAAATTTCTTGAAGTATCAAGATGAATATGAATTGTTCATCTTTATTGCTAATTTGCACGCAATTACAGTATTTCAAGATAAGGCAGAATTAAAAAAGAACACAAAAGATATTGCTGCTTTATATCTTGCATGTGGACTAGATCCTGAAAAAGTGACTTTGTTTGTGCAAACAGACATCTTAGAACACGCTAACCTTTCTTTTGTTTTAAATTGTTTTACTTATATGGGAGAACTTAGTAGAATGACCCAATATAAAGATAAATCTCAAAAGTTAAATGAAAATAGTATTAGTGTAGGATTATTTACTTATCCTGATTTAATGGCGGCTGATATTTTGCTTTATGACCCAAAATACATTCCAGTTGGTGATGACCAAAAACAGCATGTGGAATTAACGCGCGATATCGCCACTAGAGTTAATAATCGCTTGGGAGAAGTATTTGTAATACCAGAACCTTTAATACCAGAAAGTGGATCAAGAATTATGTCATTATCTGATCCTACAAAGAAAATGTCTAAATCTGATGACCCAAGTGAAAAAGGTTGCATTTATTTACTAGATAATCCTGATATCGCTAAAAAGAAAATAATGTCTGCTGTTACTGATTCAGACACCAGAATAATTTTTGATAGAGAAACTAAGCCTGGGATTTCTAACTTATTAGAAATTTATAGTTCTCTTACCAATATATCAATTAAAGATTTAGAGAAAAAATACTCCAATTCAAATTATGGAGAATTTAAAAAAGATTTAGCAGATATTGTAAAGAATTTTTTAATTGATATTCAAAGTAAATATAAAAATGTCTTAGAAAGTAAAATGGTAGAAGAAGTATTAGAAAAAGGAGCTCAAAAGGCCCGTATAATAGCATCAAGAAAATTAAATAAGATTTACAAAAAATTAGGATTAGCAAGTTAAACACTTGCTTTTCTTTTTAAATAAAAAGCCAACATAGTTGGCTTAAATAATATCTTTTATTTGTTTTTTTATATTTTCTAACAATGCATTGGCTTTTTCAAAATCTTTTTCTACTAAATTGTAATAGAATTTACACTTAGGTTCAGTACCACTTGGACGAACCGCAACATAACTCTCTCCTTCTAAAATATAACGCATAACATTAGATTTAGGTAGTTTCAAGAGTTCTTCATTGCCATCACTACTAACTTTCTTGCCTTCAAGATAGTCTTCAACTGCAACAATTTTTTTATTGCCTAAAGTATCTAATTTACTATTTCTCAATTTCTCCATTAATGAATCAATTTTTTTGCTTCCCTCAAGTCCTTCATAATTTATGGATTCAATACTTTCTAAATGGAATCCATATTCTTTATATAAATCAGCCAATACCTCATCAAGCGTCAAATTTTGACTTTTATAATAACAGGCCATCTCACTTATGATTAAGCATGCTTGAAGAGCATCTTTATCTCTAACCATTGTATTTAGCAAAAATCCATATGATTCTTCATATCCAAAAAGAAATTTTTCTTTGTCTTCTTTAAGCAACTTCCTAATTTGGTCACCAATAAACTTAAAACCTGTTAAAGTTGAAAAAACTCTAACACCATTGTTATAAGCTATTTTGGCACCAAGTCCTCCTGTAACTATTGTGTTATATAAAACATATTGATCATTAAAATCATTGTAGCTCTTTTTCGTTTTAATAATATAATCAATCAACAATGCTCCAACTTGATTACCAGTTAAGTAAACTAAATCATCTTCTTTATTTACAACAACACCAAGTCTATCTGCATCTGGATCGGTTGCTAATATGATATCTGCTTTAACTTTTTTTGCTAGTTCAATAGCGCCTTCGTATGCTTTATGATCCTCTGGATTTGGAGAGGCAGTATTAGTGAAATCAGGGTCAGGATTTGCTTGATTTTTAACCACATACAAATCATATCCTGCTTTTTTCAAAATATATTTTACACCATTAAGTCCCGTGCCATGTTCTGGAGTATAAACTATTCGCAACTTGCTAGTATCTAAAGCTTTGTTCAATCTAATTTTCAAAACATCTTCGTAATAGCAATTTGATACAACTTCTGGAAGTATATTTAAAAGTTCGCCAAGTTTAGAATCATCACTAAAGATATTTAATTCATTTTCAATTGCTGTAAAATATGTATATAATTTCTCGATTTTTTGAGGAACTAATTGACATCCTTCATTATCATAGACTTTATAACCATTATATTGTTTAGGATTATGACTGGCAGTTATAACTACTCCACCTATTGCATTTAATCTTCTTACTGTATATGAAAGTTGAGGAGTTGGTGTTAATCTATCAAACATATAAGTTTTAATACCTAAACTAGTAAATACCTTCGCAGCTTCAAGACCAAAATCGTTTGATTTGTTGCGATTATCATAGGCAATTACTATACCTCTTCTTTTTGTATGCTCACATAAATCTAATAAGTAACTACCAAAAGCAAAAGAAGCTTTTCTAATGGTAATAACATTCATTCTATTGGTTCCAGGTCCCATTATTCCCCTAAGACCAGCTGTCCCAAATTCTATATCTTTGGAGAAAGCATCAATAATCTCTTCTTCAGACATTTCACGCATCTGCGACTTTAGTTCATTATTTACAGCCGTACTATTGAGCCATAGATCAAACTTTTGTGGTCTCATTTTCTGTCCTCTCCTCTTTAAATGTTTTTTCTTTTTCTTCTGTATCTTCAACTATATTATTCCATTGATCAACAATGCTTTTATTTCCAAGATAAAATAACCAAGCAAAGAATATAGGATCTGTTTCTACTATTTTAGAAAAAATGCCAATTTTTTTCTTTTTTGATAAATAAGCATATAAATCTATTACTGATTCAAACTTCTGTTTACCATATTTATAGTATTTAATGTCTCCTAATATATATCCTAACAAATAATAAGCAACTTCCTTGCTTCTATTAACATAATCTTCTGCTAGAAGAATAGCATCAAACATTTTTTCATCTATTGTATCTATTTTTTTAATTCGTAAGTAATAACTAATTAGTTTTAACTTGAGTATTTCTTCAACGGCATCAATTTCAATATCTTTGTTTAATATTGCATCTCCAAGTTGTCTAATATCCCTAAAAACAAATTCTTTATAAGAAAAAAGTAATCCTGGATTGAAATCATATTGCAATCTAAAAATAACTTCTTCTGAAGTTGAGTAAGTATTTCTATATTCTTTTATTTTATTAGCAATTTCTGCATCAACTTTTTCAAATGTTTCTAATAATTGATTAGATTCATAAAACTCAATTGCATCTTCAAAATTGGTAGAGATGCATTCACCAATTTGTTCTTTTGTAAGAACAATATGATTATCTTTATCGTAACAATAAGATTTTGTTTCTTCAAGCTTACGCAAAATTTCATCCAAAGTCCACATAACACATCCCCCTTTTTTCTATATTCCTAAAAAAACAAGGAAAAATAAAGTAACACCGACAAGAAAACTTATAACAAAAAAGATGTTATATATGAATAATAATGCACGGTGGTGACAATAATAATATTCTTTTTCACAATAAGCATAATCCAATAAATCAATCGGACTATAATGACGATTTTCACCAACTATAGCTATTTTTTTCAAAAGAATATCCATTTTTTGTGGTGCCTTTGCCTTATTAATTAATTGTCGTTCAAATTTAGAACTTACTTGATCAAGTTTTTGCGATAATCTTTCTTGAGTAATAACTTGTCTGCGCACAGCACTAGCTATTCTAAATGGGAAAGAAACATAGATTTTATGCAAACACATCACAGCACCATTACTAACTAAATTAATAATTAGCAATAAATTAGACATGAAATTATTTGGATTAGCTCTATATGATGCCATTTCCGGACAAAATAGTATATAAATTAATAATATTGAAGTTGTAATAAGTGATAGATAAAATTCAATTCCAAGGCTAAAATAGAAAACTTTACCATTTCTAATTTTTCTAAGCATTAAATTAGAATTATCTACCATTTCTATTAAAGCAACCTTTGCTTCTTTATACCAATTAAAAGCTTTTAACTTAAGAATTTTTTTTCTATTATTCGAAAGAACACCCTTGTAAGTAACAAAGTCATTTAATGACATACCCTGAGCATTTATTTCAACACCAATATTTCCTAAAGTCTTAACATTATAATCCTTTTCGTTTCCATCTGAAAGGTAAGGATTTATACTTGGGAATTTTTTTAAACGTCTATCAAGTTCATATATTTCTTGCTCAACTTCTAATGCTCTTTTCAAAGATAAAATTCCATAAAGGTCAATTTTTGCAAATCTTTGAGCAACATCAGTTAAAGATTGGGTCTTTGAAAGCATAGGTGAAGCTCGATATAAGCGCATATACTCTGGTGAATATCTTATTTTTTCTATTTTTTGGTTGACTAAAAACATGTCTGTACCAAGTAAGAGTTCAAATAGTAATGCTGTTTTATCAATACTTCTCATTCTATTCCCTCCTATACAAATGGATTAGCAATATTTGCATTAGCAAAATTGCGAATATAGTCAACATAAATATCAAGACTAGTAAAAAAGTTATATAAGTAGGAATTGCTTAAATCAATTCCTGTTACTGGAAGTGTTAATTCAATTATCATCAAATATATGTAAACGAAAAGTAATCCTTTTATAATTCCTAAAAAAGCAGCCCAGTATACATTTCTAACAGCAGCATATGATGAATAACGACGATATTTCATTCTTTCTGGAATCATAAAAATTC
>JBAXYK010000068.1:0-4828 GCA_041670825.1 Bacilli bacterium
GCAAATATATGGTATCAAGATGAACAGATTCTGGCTCAATAAACAACTGATGTTTTTCTTTATCAGCAAATTTCACTATTTTATCTTCTATTGATGGGCAATACCTTGGACCAACACCTTCTACCATGCCTCCATACATTGCTGATTCTTTAAGATTTTCTTTTATAAGAGTGTGTGTTAATGGTGCGGTATGAATTAAATAACAAACATGTTGATCCTCTAATGGAATAAATTTCTTTGTTGAATAAGAAAATGCTAGCTCTCCTGGTGTACCGGGTTGAATCTCCATATTGGAATAATCGACAGAATCTCTTTTTATTCTAGGGGGAGTCCCAGTTTTAAGTCTCATTATCTCAAATCCATTTTTTCTCAAACTATCACTTAATCCAATGGCTGACCTTTGGTGATCTGGGCCTTCAATATAAAAATTATGGCCTCTTAAAATTTTACCATTCAAATATGTACCTGTCGTTAATATAACAGCATCAGAAAATATTTTTTCTCCATTTTCTAGCGTAACTCCAATACATTTTTGATTTTCAACAATCAATTCTATAGCCATTTTTTCAATTATTTCTACATTTTTAGTAGACATAAGTTTCTTTTGCATATATCTAGCATACTCTATTTTATCGGATTGGGCTCTGAGGCATTGTACTCCAGGTCCTTTTGCTGTGTTTAGCATTTTCATTTGTAAATATGTTGCATCTGCTGCTTTGGCCATTTCTCCACCCAAAGCATCTATTTCTCTAACAACTACACCTTTAGCTGGTCCTCCAATTGAAGGATTGCAAGGCATGCTGCCAATATTATTTATATCCAAAGTAATTAGAGTAGCCTGAAAACCCAACCTAGCAATTGCCAAAGTTGATTCTATTCCGGCATGTCCTCCTCCTACTACAATTATTCTCTTCATCTAGTATCCCTTATTTCATTTTGAATTCAAATATTCTATTTCTATTTTAGGATCTAATCTTGGAAATAAGTTATCCTTTTTATGAACCTTCACATTATCTACACTCTTAAAATCTAATATATTACTATATGAATCATTAGTAATTCCAAGTTGTTCTAATGCTTTATATGATGTTTCGACAAGAAAACAACTTAACATTATTGTTGATTCTTTAAGAACTAAAACTAAATGATTCAAAACAGATGATAACTCATCCTTTCTATTACTATCTTTTGCAAGAGCCCAAGGTTCTGTATCATCAATATATTTATTGGCTTTAGATAAAAGATTAAATACTTCTCTTATTGCCTCATTAACATAAAATTTATCCATCTTTTGCTCATATATTTTTTTAGTATCAATCATATCTTTTTCTAATTGATCATCATATTTTGTAACTTGACCTTCATAACAAGGAACTTTACCAGCAAAATATTTTTCAACCATTGCAACTGTTCTACTTAGTAAATTGCCATAGTTATTAACTAAATCATTGTTAAAATTATCAACAAAAATTTCTGGAGTAAATAATCCATCTTGACCAAAAGGTATGCATGACACAGCAAAATATCTTAATGCATCAAGACCATATCTATTAATTATGGTGTCAGGATAAACAACATTACCAACAGATTTTGCCATCTTTCCACCTTTCATTACAATCCACCCATGACCAAAAACTTTTGTTGGCAAAGGCAACCCTAAAGCTAAAAGTATTATTGGCCAGTATATTACATGGAAACGCATTATTTCTTTGCCTACAACGTGTAATATTTCATGATCTTCATCATTATGCCAAAATTTATCGAATAATTTAGTATCATTACTATTATATCCTAAAGCTGTAATGTAGTTGCTCAATGCATCTAACCAAACATAAACAACATGCTTTGGGTCTTCTTTTACTTTTATTCCCCAATCAAATGAGGTCCTTGATACACAAAGATCTTCTAGCCCTGGTTTTATAAAAGTATTTATCATTTCATTTTTTCTAGATTCTGGCTCAATAAATCCTGGATTATTATCATAATATTGTACTAGTTTATCGGCATATTTTGACATCTTAAAAAAGTATGCCTCTTCCTTGGCTTCATGAACTGGTCTTCCACAATCTGGACAAACATGTCCTTCTTTTAATTGACTCTCAGTCCAAAAAGATTCACATGGTGTACAATACCATCCTTTATATTCTCCCTTATATATATCACCTTTTTTAAGCAGATAAGAAAATATCTTAGATACGCTCTCTTCGTGATAATCATCTGTCGTTCTGATAAATTTATCATAATTTATATCTAATCTTTTCCATAAATCTTTTATGCCTACTACTAGATCATCCACAAATTGCTGAGGGGTTTTGCCTTCTTGTTCAGCTTTCTTTTGAACTTTCTCTCCATGTTCATCTGTTCCTGTTAAAAAATAAACATCATGTCCTAACATTTTTTTATAACGAGCTATAGAATCACATATTATTGTCGTATAAGCATTGCCTATATGTAAATTCCCACTTGTATAATATATTGGGGTTGTAATATAAAAAGTTTTATTTGCCATAATAAAATCACTCTCCAGTTTTAACATTTTAGCATTTTTATACTATAAATACTAGATTAAGTATATTATTTATAAATAAAAAGCCCTCGTTTTATGAGGAGCTTTTTATTAAGATATAAATATACTATTTGCAAAAAGCAGCAACATCTTTTGATAACTTATCTGGTATATCAATTAATGGTGAATGCCCAGAATTTGGATTTACAATTTTTGTAGCTTTAGAGAATATTCTTGCTGTTTCATCAAACATATATTTATTAACAGTTATATCTTTCTCACCCCAAATTATTAATATTGGTGCTACTATTTTGTTTACTAATCCATCACCATTTACTTGGAAACCAGGTTCATTTGTAATATTAAATGTTGCTAGTGCCCAGTCTGTATCAACAAGACATCTCTCTTTAAAGGTTTCTTCCAAATATACTTTGTTATCTTCAGGAGTTGGTTTATTACCAGCTGTATAAATGACTGCGTTCCATAAATAGTCCATAAAATCAAAATTCTTATTTTCAATAGTTACAACTGCAGGAGCAATTTGAACTGGATCTTTAGACATCTCTTGTTTATTTTCGTATACTTTCCCAAGAATTGCTTGATTCTTTTCATCCTTTTTAAAAATTGGATATCCTTTAGGCGAACAAGATTCAATAAGTACAACTTTTTTGATAACTTCTGGTGCTTTTGCAGCCATTACTTGAGCAACTGCTCCACCAGTTGACCAACCTGCAACATATACTTTCTTTATTCCTAGTTTTTCTAAAAATAATATCATATCATCTGCTAGTTCATGAATTGAATTGAAACCATTATTATAAGTTGAATCGCCAAATCCTCTTAGATCTGGAGCAACTATTTTATATTGGTTCTTAAGTCTTTCAATCATTGGTAGGTAATGCACAGAAGAAGACATATTACCATGAATTAGAAGTAATACTTCTTTACCTGATCCTTCTTCAAGGTAAGCTATTTTTTCCTTACCTATGTCTACAAACTTTTTATTAAACTTTAACATTGGATTTCTCCTCCTTTATTAATACAAACCTCAATTAGAATACAAAATTCCCATTCTTAAATATTTGAACTTTACTACCATCGTGTTTAGTACCAACTATATCTAAATCTTTGCTACCAACCATGAAGTCAACATGAGTGAATGATGAATTTGCACCAGCTGCTTTTAGTTGTTCACGACTCATTGATGTTCCACCTTTTACATTCATTGGATAAGCATTGCCTAATGCTAAATGGCAAGAAGCATTCTCATCAAATAAGGTATTGTAGAATAATATTCCACTATTAGAAATAGGAGAATCATATTGAACTAATGCCACTTCTCCAAGATAACAACTTCCTGGATCATTTTCTACTAAGTTTTTCAAAGTTTCATATTCTTTTTTGGCACCAAAGTCCACTACTTTCCCATCTTTAAATTCAAACCAAAAATCTTCAATCAATTTCCCATTATAAAACAAAGGTTTAGTTGAAAATATTTTCCCGTTAACTCCTGTTTTTAATGGCATTGTAAATACCTCTTCTGTTGGAATATTAGGATTAAAAACAATTCCTTTAGTAGTGTGCTCACTTCCACCGGCCCAAATATGATTGTTAACAAGTTCAACATCAAAATCTGTACCTAAAGAGTTTTTGTAATGAAGACTTTTAAAATTGTGTTCATTCATTATTTTGCTTCTTCTACTAATATTACTATTATGTTCTGCCCATGCTGCTACTGGATCATTATCCTTGCTAACGCGGCTTGCTTTTAAAATTGCTAACCAAAGTTGCTCATAAGCTTCTTTGATAGGAAGAGCAGGGAATACTTTTTTGGCCCATTCGTCACTAGGCATTGCTACCACGCACCATTGTCCACGATTTCCCATTGTATAAGCCATAATATCTTGAAATTTTGGGTGTGCTTGAACTGCTTGTTGAGAAATCTTCATTTTCTCAGGGTTAACGCCTTCCATTGCTTTAGGATTTGGAGATGTTATTGATACCATAGCGGCACCCTTTTCAATAGCATATAATCTTTCATCAATAAACCACTCAGGAACTTCTTTTAATGTTTCATCGCTCTGGTATAACAAGGCATACCTAGAAAGAATCTCATCATTATATTTAACTTGAACTTTGCTTGCTCCAGACTTATAAGCCTCTAGTGCAATCTCTCTTGCTAAGTCAATTGATGTTACACTTCCATTAACTATTAACATTTGTCCTTTTTGAATATTGACTCCAACATTCACAATTAATTTTGCATATTTATTTAATAATTCTTTAAACTCCATAGTTTTTTCCTCCAATTATCTAATAATA
>JBAXYK010000069.1:0-4799 GCA_041670825.1 Bacilli bacterium
AATGTATTTTTTAATTTATTTTTTAATTCCATTATTATACACCTACACTTTCTTTATCATTTTCTTACCAAACAAGCCATTTGGTCTGATTAAAATTGCTATTAAAACTACAGAGAATACTATTGCATCCGCCCAAACCGAAGTGAAAGCTGCTGCAAAATTCATTACTAGAGGAATCATTATTGCTCCAAGAACTGGGGCAAAGAAACTTGTAACACCGCCTAGAACTATAGCCAAGAACCCATATATTTGAATCTTGCCCATCATTCCTGGCGAAAGAACTGTTCCCATAGAAACTGCTGAAACTGTTGCTAGAGCACTAGCAATAGCCCAACTTAACGCTGTGATAACTCTAGTATTTATTCCCATCATTTGACTCACTGTCTCGTTACTAGCTGTTGCTCTAACTCCAAGTCCCCATTTAGTGTATTTCAAAGCAATGAAGATTGTTCCTAAAAGCACGACAGCTAAAATTGTACATATTATACTTTGAATTGGCCAATATAGGTTTAACCCAAGTATTGAGAAATTAAAGTTTTGTGCAGAGAAATTTGGTGATGCAGGAGTCATAGTTGTAATAAGAGAGAAAGTAACTGGTATTAAGTTAGTAAAAACCAACAACAAACCCATTGTTACAATTTGTTTACCACCTGGATTTAGTCCTTTACCACGACGAATTATTCCAACATCTATAAGCATTCCAATAAAGAATGCTGTTAGCATACCAAGAATTATTGCTAATGGCAATGGCACGTTGTAATACAATGCAAAATGCGTTGAAACGTAACAACCAAATGTTGCAACCACGCCTTGGGCATAATTTGTAGCTATTGAAGTTCTAAAAACTAAAGTAATTCCAAATGTAGCTAGCGAATATAAAGCAATACTTTGCAAAGAATTAAAAACTGTTTGTATTACTTGCTGGAATGACATTAAATTTCACCCCATTTAATCACATTCGCAGACCAAACATAACCTATACCGGCAGCAATCATGCAGACTACAGAACCATTCTTAACTTTGCCGGCTTTCAATGCTAAGTGCAAAGATAAAATTTGATCAATTTGACCAACATGTCCGTAATCTGAAAGATAAATTGTTTGATCTTCTGAAACACCCAAATCCTTTAACATCCCTAAGTGACCAGATTTTTTCATGTGTAAAACAGCTAAGTAATCTATCTTCTTAGGTAATCCAGCTTTTTCAAATGATTTATCTATGCATTTATACCAATTTGGCATTGATACTTCATTCAATCTGTCTTTCATTTTTACTGGATCCATTAATCTTAAAGATTTTTTCCCTTCTTCAAGGTTTTCTTTTGTAAATGGATGTGCAATACCGCCAATTTCAACTCCTGCTGTTCTTGCAAGAGAACCATCAGCAATAATATGTGAAGCTAATAATAAGTTTTTATTGTAATTCTTTTTTAAAATAATTGCTCCTCCACCTGCTCCAAGATTATACATCATTGAAACATTATTATCTTTATAATCGATGAAGTCACCATTTCTATAACCGCCTACTACCATTATTGTATTAATTGTATCATCTGCTATAAGCATGTCTCTTGCAATTTCCATTGCCGAAACACAAGTACAGCACCTGTTTTGGACATCGATGCCCCAAGCATTATCAGCACCTATTCTACCTTGAATGTATACAGCAGATGTTGTTAATGGATATTCTTTCCATTCTTCTCCAATACAAAGAATTACATCAATGTCTTTTGGATCAACTCCTGTGTTTTTTAAACAATCAATAGCAGCTAATGCTCCCATTTCTTGAGTACCATCTTCTGGTCCTGGTCCTGGAATATATTTTTGGTTAATACCAAGTTTATTTCTTACTGCATCTTCGGACCATACTCCGCCTGTTGCATCAGAAATTTCTTTTGCTGTCATAATTTGCTTTGGCAAATATATTCCTGTCCCGACTATTCCTACATTTATTTTTTTACTCATTTTATTTGCCTCTCTTACTTAATAAATTTAGATTATAATCTCATTCCGCCATTGACACTTAGGTTAGTGCCAGTTACATATGCTGCTTCATCACTAGCTAGGAATAATGCTGCATAAGCAATATCCATAGGTTGTCCTAGTCTCTTCAACATTGTTTGACGTGCAAATTCATCAAGTAAATCTTGAGGAACTGTTTTTAGTATATCAGTCATTGTGTATCCAGGAGAAATTGTATTTGATCTAACTTGGGCTCCTTTTCTTGCGAATTCTTTTGCCCATGATTTTGATAAACCATATAGTCCTGATTTTGTAGATGCATAGTTTGCTTGACCTATATTACCAAACTCACCTACTACAGAAGAAATAGAAATAATTGAACCTTTTCCAAGTTCCATCATATGTGGGCCAAATAATCTTCCCATGTTGAATGGACCTTTTAGGTTAACGTTGATTACTAGATTCCACATATCATCAGTCATTTTTTGAGTTAATGCATCTCTTGTAATACCAGCATTATTGACAAGAACATCAACGTGTTTGTATTTTCCGACAGCATAGTCAAAAAATTTCTTGCATGATTCTGTATTACTTACATCTAGAATATATCCTTCGACATCTTTGTTTTCGTATGTCAAAGGGGCCATATCACATGCAATAACTTTTGCACCCTCTTTGGCAAATAATTCGGCCATTGCTTGGCCTAAACCTTTTGCAGCGCCAGTGACAACTGCTACTTTACCATCTAATCTTCCCATACTATTCCTCTCCTTTATTTTGGGATCTTAATATACTGCGCGTGTATATTCATTTCTAATAGAGGCTAATTATTCTATTAATAGTTTTAATTTATAGATACAATTAATTAAAATTATCTCATGATTCCTTTTAAAGAACTCCGTGTAACCTCTTTATGTTATTATTATGACTACGCACGTGGTATATAGACGGTATTCACTTGTATAGGTGAATCACCATTCTTATGAATACCTCTTCACCCATTAATGTATACTTTATGTAAGCGTTTGTCAATAAAAAAAATATGAATGGTAGGATTCAGTTTTGCTTGTTATATTTCATTTTTGTTATATAATATGAATATCTAATCACCTTTTGTGATTTTATGGGGGTTTTTCAATGTTAGAAGTT
This sequence comes from Bacilli bacterium, assembly GCA_041670825.1. GTDB lineage: Bacteria > Bacillota_I > Bacilli_A > RFN20 > UBA1709 > JAQUUH01. The sequence goes on from JBAXYK010000069.1 coordinate 3,111, forward strand.
TCTACAAGTATGCCAAAAACTAAAAAAGGATTGCATACTTTCAACAAAATTTGTATGTCTGCCGAGAAGTTGTTTCACGAGAAGACATACCACGCTGCAACCATTAATGATATTGTTAATGATGCTAATCTAGGAGTCGGCACATTTTATATATACTTTGATAGTAAAAGAAGCTTATATAGACATCTAGTTCTTTCTTATTATCACGATATAAGAAAATCAATTGCTGAGAAAACTAAAGACTGTAAAACGAGGTTAGAATGTGAAAAGATTGGTCTAAGAACATTCTTAGACTATGTCATAAAAAAACCACATGCCTATACAATAATATGGCAATCATTACTCGTTGATAGAGAATTATTTGTTGATTATTACACATCATTTGCCGAAAGATATAAAAAACAACTTGATGAATCTATAGAAAAAGGCGAAGTAAATCCTGAAATTGATACCATAGCTTTAGCATATGCTCTTATGGGAATATCAAACTTTGTAGGTCTTGAAACAATCTTTTTCCACACAGATGTTCTTGATGAAAAAAGAATTGATCAAATTGTCGATTCAGTAATAATTATGTTAGAAAAAGGAATAGGAAATTAAAAAGGAGTTACACAACTCCTTTTTATTAGTTAAAACACAGGGATTACACTACTACCAAATGTTTCTTGAATATATTTCCTAACTTTGTCTGTTGAAAGGCACTCAACAAGAACTTTGATTGCCTCTTTTTCTTGATTGCCATTTTTTACTGCAATAATATTAGCTTTTGTTAATGCTGCTTCTGATTCTGTTGATTCAGTCAGTATTACTTTATCTAGTATGCCAGCATCTATTGCATAGTTGCCATTAATTATTGCGTAATCAACATCTGGCAATACATTTGGGAGATTTACAGCTTCTATTTCGCTAAAAATTATACCATATGGATTATCTTGAATATCACTTAACTTAGTTTCGAATCCTGCATTATTCTTTAGTGTTATCAAATCATTTGCTTCAAGCAATAAAAGCGCTCTTGCACCATTTGGAGTATCGTTTGGTATAGCTATTTTAGAACCATACTCAATCTCATTTATTTGAGAGTGCTTACTAGAATAAATTCCTAATGGTTCAAAATGCACAGCAAGAACTGATGTCAAATCAGTATTGTTGTTTTTATTAAAATCTAACAAATATGGTAAATGTTGGAAATAATTAGCATCAATTTCACCACTTTGCAAAGCTATATTTGGTAAATAGTAATCACCAAATTCTACAATCTCCAAAGTATACCCCCTAGCAGCAACATCATCCTTTATTTGCTCTAATATTTGAGCATGAGGTGCTGGAGATGCACCAACAACTATAATTTTGTCATCAATAGAATTTTTAGAACATCCCGAAAAAACAATTAAACTAGAAAAAAGAACTAAACAACTAATAATTTTTTTCATTTTTTTCACTCCTTTTATTTTCTTTTATCAATTTTTTTGGCAACATAATTAAATATAATCTGTATAACTTGAACCATTACTATCAAAATTATTAAAGTATAAATCATTATATCTGTTTGATATCTATGTAGCCCATAACGTATCGCAATATCTCCAAGCCCATTACCTCCAACAACTCCTGCCATTGCCGAGTATCCAATTAATGCTATTGTTGTAATTGAACCTCCCCTTATCAATGAAGGAATTGATTCTTTTA
>JBAXYK010000070.1:0-4759 GCA_041670825.1 Bacilli bacterium
AAAATTTAGAAATTTAGGTATGCCAATATATAGAATTATAGCGAAAAGGGGTAATTAAAATGAAACTGACACCAACTAGAAGGAAAATTTTTGAGACTCTTACTCAAGCAATTGGAGTTATGGGTGATGAAAAAGAAGTAGCAAAAATTTTGAGAAGTTATTACGATGGATATTGTGATGAGATTATTTATGATAATTTAGGATCAATTTATGCGGTTAAAAAATCAAAAATTAAAGATGCTCCTAAAGTTATGGTTGCAGCTCATATGGATGAAGTTGGGTTTAAAGTTGGACAAATTATGAAAGATGGAACTTTGAAGTTTTCTGAAGCTTCTTCTGGAATTTGGGAGCAAACAGTCATGAGTCAAAGAGTAACTGTTTTAACAAAAGATGGTAAAAAAATTAAAGGCGTTGTTGATGCAATACCACCTCATACATTAACTCCAGAACTAAGAGCAACTCCAATGAAAACAAAAGATATGATTGTTGACATAGGTTGCAAATCTAAAAAAGAAGTTGAAGATTTAGGAGTGAATATTTTTGATAGTATAGTTATTGATGGCCCATTTGTAGAACTTAATGATGGTAGCAGGCTTTTGTCAAAAGCTTTTGACAATCGCTATGGCTGTATTTTAGGAGTTGAAGTTCTAAAAGCACTTAAAAATGTTGAGCTACCTTGTGATTTATATGTAGGAGCAGATGTTCAAGAAGAGGCAGGGCTTAGAGGTGCTGTTACTGCGACAAATATGATTAAGCCTGATTTTGCAATAGTTCTAGATTGTTCACCTGCTACTGATATGGGAGATAACAAGGAAGGTTTTGGATACTTGGGTGGTGGCGTTTTAAATCGTTTTGTTGATGGAGCAATGATTGCTTTTCCAGAACTACTAAAATGGCAAAGAAAAATGTGCGATAAAAATAAAGTTAAATACCAATACTTTTTATCTTTAGGAGGAACTGATGCTGGAGCAATCCACCGTTCTTTGGATGGCGTACTAACTTTAACGCATTGTATCTGTGCTCGTAACATTCATACATCAGGTTCAATTATTGATTTAAATGATTACGAAGGCGCAAAAAAAGTTTTGATTTCTATGTTGAAAAATCTTGATAGTAAGTTAATTACTAAATTTAAAAATGAAAGAAGATAAATAAGAGGTAGATATTATGAAAGAATTAGAGTTAAAAACAGAAGGTAAAATTAAGCGTTTAACAAATAAGACTTTCAAATTTGATTCACGTATAAAAGATGGCTGGTATTCATCAGTATACTTTTTAAAGACGACAAAAATAGTTGAAAAATATCATCCAAGCAGTGTTGTTACTATGCAATTTTTTCAAAGGGACAATGCAATTTTGTGTGGAATTGATGAAGCAATTGCTTTAGTACATACTTTTGCAAGATATCCAGAAGAGTTGAAAATTGAAGCTCTAGATGATGGTGATTTAATAAAACCTATGGAACCAGTTTTGAAAATAACAGGACACTATCAAAATTTTGGATACTTAGAAGGAATAATTGATGGTATATTGGCTAGAAGGACCTCTATTGCTACGAATGTTTATATGGCTAGTAAGGTTGCTAAACCTTCAGATGTTATGTTTATGGGAGATAGAGATGATCACTACTTGAATCAACAGGGTGATGGATATGCTGCATATATAGGTGGAGTTGCTGCTCAATGTACTCACGCCATGAATGAGTGGTGGGGATTGCATGGAATTGGTACTATGCCACATGCATTAATTCAAATATTTGATGGTGATTTGGTCAAAGCTGGTAGAGCATATTGCGAAACCTTTCCAAATGATAATTTCATAGCATTAGTAGACTTCAATAATGATGTAATTAATGATTCTTTAAAAGTTGCTAGAGAATTTGGGAGCAAGCTTCATGGAGTAAGAGTTGATACCTCTCAATCAATTAAGGACCACTACTTTGATTCTATGGATGATAAGAAGGAATATTATGGAGTTAATCCAACACTTATTAAGGCTCTTAGAAAAGCTCTTGATGCTGAAGGATTTGAATATGTAAAAATAATTGTTTCAAGTGGGTTTAATCTTGATAAAATAATGTGGTTTAAAAAAGAGGGAACGCCTATCGATTCCTATGGAATTGGTAAGAGCCTATTAAAAGTCAGTATGAATTTTACTGGAGACTTAGTCAGTCTTAATGGTAAACCTTTAGCCAAGGTCGGTAGAAAAGAAATGCCTTCTTCTCGATTAAAACCAGTGTATATTAATAATAATAATTTATAACTTATATAATATATATTTATATTATTTCCTTGCTAATTTATTGTATTAGTAAATAATAGTAATTCATGTAGTGTAAAGCGATAATAAATGAGTGTTTTACTCAATAAGTTGTTTTCACAAAAATGTAAATTGATTTCAAAAAAATGATATTGAAAAGCCCCTGTAATTTAAGGGGTTTTTGTTGTTAAGTATTTGAAAAAAGGCTGAAAAAACAAGGGAAAACATGAATGGTTATTCACCAAAAAAAATAGCAAAAAAATATTAATTAGTGTTGACATTTAATTGATATGAATTAAAATAATAGTATGTAAACGCTCTCGTTAGATTATTTTGAATACTTGTAGTAAGGAGGGTAAAATGAAAAATAAGATCATCGCAAAAGAAGAGGTCAAAAAGTTAGTTAGAGACGGTATGACCATAATGGTTGGCGGTTTCTTGGCAAAAGGCACATCTGAAACAGTTATTGATCAGATTGTTGCTGCTGGAGTTAAGGACTTAACAATCATTGCAAATGATGGCGGAACTATAACTACTGGCGTTGGGAAACTAATTGCTAATAATCAAGTTAAGACATTATATGCATCACATATCGGCTTAAACAAAATGGTTGGCCAAAAAATGGAGGCTGGAGAACTAGAGGTTGTTTTGATTCCTCAAGGTTCATTAGCTGAAGCTATCCGCGCTGGAGGCGCAGGACTCGGTGGAGTTCTAACTCCAACAGGTGTTGGCACTATCGTTGAAGAAGATCATAGACATGTTTACAAGTCAATTAAACTTGATGGTAAGAAGTATCTAATTGAAAAACCATTACATGCTGATTTAACAGTGTTACGTGGTTTTAAAGTTGATACGTTTGGGAACGTTTATTATGAAAAAACATCAAGAAACTTTAATCCTATGATGGCCTTCGCTGGCGACGTTGTTGTCGTTGGTGCTGATGAAATTGTCGAAAAGGGTAAACTTAACCCTAACGACGTAGTTACTCCTGGAGTACTAGTAGATTACATTGTAAAGGAAGGTGAGTAATAATGGATGCAAAGGAAATCATTGCTAGAAGAGTAGCAAAACTATTTAAAGATGGAGATTTCGTTAATCTAGGTATTGGACTTCCTACAGAGGTACCTAACTATTTGCCAAAAGGAGTAGAAGTAATTCTTCAATCCGAAAATGGAATGGTCGGTTTAGGACCAGTCAAAGACGGACATGAAGATCCTAACCTATGCAACGCTGGTGGACAACCATGTGGTGCAATTAAAGGCGCAAGTTTCTTCGATTCCGCAACATCATTTGCTTTGATTAGAGGAGGACACGTAGACTACACCGTTCTAGGTGCCCTAGAAGTAGATGAACACGGGAATCTTGCAAACTGGATAGTTCCAGGAAAGATGGTCCCTGGTATGGGCGGCGCAATGGATTTAGTCGTTGGTGCAAAAACCGTTGTCATTGCAATGCAACATACACAAAAAGGAGCTAAGAAGATTCTTAAAGAATGTACACTTCCATACACTGCACTAGGTGTAGTAGACCTAATTGTCACTGAAATGGGTGTTATGAAATGTACAAGAAAAGGATTAGTTTTAGCCGAAATTAACCCAGATTACACAGTCGAAGACGTTCAAGCTGCAACAGGATGCACATTGATAATTCCTAAGAGCTTGAAGAAGATGAAAGTTTAGTAGTTCTTTAAAAACTATAGTTTAATTCTCAATATAATATTGAAAGGGAGAAAAATTAACTATGAAAGAAAAAAGAGGTTTCTTTGGTAAGTTAACAGATGGTTGTGTTGCTCTAGTAAGTAAGTATTTACCAGATGCATTCATTTTCGCTGTTATCTTAACTATCTTTGTATTTATCGTAACAATTCCAGCTTCTGGAGTTGCTGCAAGTGAAACAGTTAGCACATTCCAACGTTTCATTAACATTATCTTTAAAGGTTGGTATGGTGGATTCTGGAGCCTATTAGCATTCTCAATGCAAATGGCATTAGTCGTTGTTACAGGATCTATTCTTGCTAACACTCCTCAAGTAAAAAGAGGTTTAGTTAAATTAGCAAAACTTCCTAAGACTCCAGGACAAGCAGTATGGATGGTAGCATTTATTGGTATTATCGTTGCTTTCTTAAACTGGGGAGCTGCACTTATCGTTGGTGCTATCTTAGCTAAGGAAATTGCAAAACAATTAAAAGGCGTTCATTACGCACTATTAGTTGCTGCTGGATATCTAGGTCTAGGTATGTGGCATGGTGGATTCTCAGGATCAATTCCTCTACAAATCGCATCAACAGTCACATTCAAGAACTCATTAGGTGAAGTTCTATGGACAACTACAGGTATTCCATTCAATCAAACAATTTTTGCTGGATATAACATGTTTATTTATGTTTTAGGTTTAATCGTACTTCCAATTTTGATTAAGTATATGCATCCTAAGGCAGATAAAGTTGTTACAGTAGATCCATCAGTATTTGCTGATGAAAAAGAAGAAGAAGCAAAATTAG
>JBAXYK010000071.1:0-4743 GCA_041670825.1 Bacilli bacterium
TATTAACACAAAAACAAAAAGAAGCTCTTTTAAAGTTTGAAAAAGATAAAGAATATTTTAAAAAAGATATAGTAATATCAGATGGCATTTTAAAAACATTAATTGAAAAAGGTAAGATTGAAAGATTTTTAAAAGAAATATATCGTAATCCTTTTTCAAAGAAATTTAATATTGTGGATCCACCATTACTTACAAGTGAACAAGATAATGTCATAAAAGAAATAATTAAAAGTGAAGATAAGATATTTCTTCTTCAAGGCATTACAGGATCAGGTAAAACAGAAGTATATATTCAATTGGCTCTTTATTATCTAGCTAAAGGTAAGAATGTTTTGATTTTAGTTCCAGAAATATCGTTGACTCCTCAAATGGTTCAAAGATTTAAAAGTAGATTAAAATATGAGATAGCTGTATTTCATAGTGGTTTAAATCAAGGCGAGCGTTATGATGAGTATCGTAGAATTGCTAGAAAAGAAGTTAGAGTAGTCATCGGTGCAAGGAGTGCAGTTTTTGCACCACTTGAAAATATTGGTTTGATAGTAATTGACGAGGAGCATTCTGAATCTTATAAGCAAGATAATGTTCCAACTTATAATGCCAGAGATATTGCTCTAATAAGAAGTGGTACTCATAGTGCTAAATTAATTCTTGGTAGTGCTACTCCATCGTTGGAATCTAAAGCTAGAGCAAGTAAAGGGGTATATCATCAATTATACTTATATAGCAGAATAAACGATGCTACACTTCCTACTTGTGAAATTGTTGATATGATGAAAGAAGTAAAAAAAGGTAATTATAGTTTGTTTTCTAATGTGCTCAAGCAAGAAATAATAAATACTATTTCAAAAAATGAGCAAGTAATTTTACTTTTGAATAGAAGAGGATACACTCCAAGTGTTGTTTGTAGAAATTGTGGCTATGTTTTTAAGTGTCCAAATTGCGATGTATCCTTAAAATATCATAAAGACACTAATACACTAAACTGTCATTATTGTAATTATGAAGTGCATTATCCAGAAAAATGTCCAAATTGTGGCAGCAAATATTTAAGAAATGTTGGTTCTGGGACTCAAAAAATTGAAGAATTATTACAAGAAATAATCCCAGGTATTAGAGTCATAAGAATGGATTTGGATTCAGTCAAAAAAGAAAAAGGCTATCAAGGTATTCTTGCAGATTTTGAAGATCATAAATATGATGTTTTATTAGGAACGCAAATGATAGCTAAAGGACTGGATTTTGAAAATGTTACTTTGGTTGGTGTTATTAATGCTGATGTTGGTTTATTCAATGGGGATTTTAGAGCCAATGAAAGAGTTTTTCAACTTTTAACCCAAGTAGCTGGTAGAGCAGGAAGAGGTCATAAGCAAGGACATGCAATTATTCAGACATTTAATCCAGATCATTTTGTAATTAAACTAGCATCTAAGCATGATTATGAAGGATTCTATACTAAGGAAATGGAATATAGGAAGAAGCAAAAATATCCACCATATAGATACTTTGCATCGATAATGCTTACAGGAAGCACAATAAATGTTCTAGAGAAGTTTGCCTTGAATTTAAAAGATTATTTTATTAATAAAAATATTCAAGATTTAAGTATCCTTGGGCCATCAATTCCTTATATTGCTAAAATATATGGGAGGCAAAGGATGCGTTTAATAGTTAAATATAAAGATAGAAACTCAGCCATCAAAATTTTAAATGAAGTTAAAAAAATGGCAATCGAAAGTAATAACATTGGAATTTCTATTGATGTTGATCCATACAGTGAAATATAGTTTTCTTGCATGAAAACTATATTTTTATATTGATAATCATAATTAATAATCATTGAGAGAGTTAATAAAATTTGCTAGAATGATTAATGAAATATAAGGGGTAATAAAGTGAAAGTTAGAAAATTGATTTACGATTTATTAAATGATGTTTACAAAAATAAAGCATATGCAAATATTGCTTTAAATTTGGCTATAAAAGAAAACGAAATTCATAGTCTTGATAGAGCCTTCTTAACTAATGTTTTTTATGGGGTTTTACAAAATACTTTGTTACTTGATTACTATATAAAAAAATATACTGAGGGTAAGAAAGTTGATAGCAAAATGAAAACTTTACTAAAAATGTCTTACTATCAAATGTATTTCATGGACAAAATTCCTGATTACGCAATAATTAATGAAGCAGTAGAAATTGCTAAAAGTGATTTAGGAATTCAAGCCTCAAAGTTTGCTAATGCGGTTCTACGCAGTATGCAAAAAACCAAGTTAGTAGTTGAAAAAAATGATTTTATTTCATTGGATGAATATTATAGTGTTTTGTATTCAATACCACTATGGCTATTCAAAATGGTATCAAAACACTATGGGGAAAATGTTGCATTGAATTGGGCTAAAAAATCCAAAGAAATTCCAGCAGTTGCTTTGCGTTATAATAAGATGAAAGTTACTCAAGATAAGTTACTTGAAAATAGTGCTTTTATAAAAAGTAAGATTTCTAGTTATGGATTAATATATAAAGGAAATATACCTGTTAAAGATACTCAAGAATTTAAAAATGGACTAGTTTCTATTCAAGATGAATCTGGTCAACTTGTTGCTCCTTTTCTTGAAGTAAAAGAAAATCAAAAGATATTAGATATGTGTGCCGCACCAGGATCTAAAACAATGCATATTGCCGAGTTAACAAATGATAAATGTGAGATAGTGGCAGTTGACTTATATCCACATCGTTTGAGTTTAATAAAGCAATCAATGATGAGATTAGGAATTAAAAATATTAAATTATTATGTCATGATTCAACAAAACTTTCAGAGAAATATCCTAATAATTATTTTGATAGAATATTACTTGATGCTCCTTGCTCTGGCTTTGGAGTTATTAAAAGAAAACCAGATATAATTATTCAAGCAAAACAAGAAAGTTTAGATGGACTCATAGAATTACAAAGAAATTTGATTGATGAAGCGGTAAAATTGCTAGCAGAGTCTGGAATTTTAGTTTATTCTACTTGCACATTAAACAACAAAGAGAACGAAAAACAAATAGAATATTTATTGAATAAGCATAAGAATATGCATTTATTAGAGCAAAAACTGATTTTGCCAGATGTATATGATTGCGATGGGTTTTTTATGGCTAAACTCATCAAAGGAGAAGAAAAATAATGGAAAATATTTACGATTTTACACTAGATAAATTGGCTGATAAAATGGAAAGCTTGGGTCAAAAAAGATTTAGAGCTACTCAGCTTTTTGTTTGGCTTTATAAAAAAAGAGTCACTGATTTTGATGCAATGAGTGATGTGGCCCAGAGTTTTCGTCAAATTTTGAAAGAAATGTTTACAATCAATTTACCAGAAATTCAAGTTAATCAAGTGTCTGAAGATGGCACAATAAAATTATTGTTAAAAATGGCTGATGGGGCTCTAGTAGAGACAGTATTAATGAGATATGAATATGGCAATGCTATTTGTATTTCTAGTCAGGTTGGTTGTAATATGGGTTGTGCTTTTTGTGCATCTGGTTTGCTAAAAAAACAACGTGATTTAACAATTGGTGAAATGATTGGACAGGTACTCGTAATGGAAAGTGTTATGGAAAACGAAAAGATTAGTCACATTGTTGTTATGGGAACAGGAGAGCCTTTTGATAATTACCAAAATGTAATGGATTTTATCAGTATTGCAAATAATCCTAAAGGTTTAGAAATAGGAGCAAGACATATAAGTGTATCAACATGTGGAATAGTTCCCAAAATAGTTGAGTATTCTAAGACTGGATTACAAGTTAATTTGGCAATTTCTTTACATGCTTCAAATGATGACACAAGATCAAAATTAATGAAAATAAATAATGCATATTCTATTAATGAATTAATTGATGCAGTAAAATACTATGAAAAAGTTACTAAAAGAAGAGTCACTTTTGAGTATATTATGCTTGAAGGTATAAACGATAGTTTAGATAATGCACGTGAGCTTGTCAAATTAATAAAAGGAATGAATGCATATGTTAATTTAATACCTTACAATGCAGTGGGAGAGTCACCATTTAAGCGTTCAAGTAATAATAGAATTCATGTTTTTTGTGATTACTTAAAAGAAAATGGGATAAATGTCACGATTAGAAAAGAGTTTGGTCATGATATTGATGCTGCTTGTGGACAATTAAGGGCCAAAAAAGAAGGAGTGATTAAATGAGAAAAGGATTTATATTGAGTTGCAATGCTGGCAATTATAAGGTTGATAGCAATGGTGAGATTTTTATGTGTCGTGCAAGAGGTAAATTTCGGATAGATAAAGAAAAACCTCTTGCTGGTGATGAGGTAATTTTTGATGAAAAAGAGAAATATTTATTAAAAATAGAACCCCGAAAAAATTCATTTGTTAGACCACCAATTGCTAATGTTGATCAGGTTATCGTAATTGCCTCAATAACAAATCCTCCAATATCACTTGCTTTAATCAATCGATTTATTACGATGTCGATTGTATGTGGGGTAAAACCAATAATAGCTTTATCAAAAGTAGATTTGATAGATAAAGATGACGAATTATTACAAAAGATTAATAATGCTTATAAAGATTTAGACTATAAGATAATACCTTTTTCAAATAAAACTAAAGTTGGTATTGAAGAAATAATTAAAACACTTGATAGCAAAAAGACTGTTTTTACTGGTCAAAGTGGAGTTGGTAAATCTTCCTTAATCAATAATTTGCTACCTGAATATAATAAA
>JBAXYK010000072.1:0-4737 GCA_041670825.1 Bacilli bacterium
TCTGCATCTGTATTAGATAATTGAATTGTTGAATAATTGACAACTTCACCAGCAGTTAAAGCATTAACTTGTCCGGCTGGATATCCTAAAGAGAAAACTCTAGTATAGATTTCAGGATTAACTGTAGCAAAAGGTAGAACCACTAAGGTATCTTTTTTAACAAATTTTAATACCGCTAAATCATATTCCGAATTATGAGCAAGAAGAGTTGCATTAGTTAATGTTCCATCATAATCTTTTACACTATAGGAAGGCGATGTACAAGCAGTAACTACATGGTTATTAGTTATTACATAATAGTATTGAGCATCTTGCTTGTATATAACCCCACTTCCAAAAGCACAAGAATTTCTAACTTGCATTGTAGCTTTCATGGCTTTTTGGGTAATGTTATTTATAGTTGTTCCCGATATTGCTTGAGCTTCACGATTTTTATAGTATTGTAAATCAAGTTCTAATTGGTTTACATTGGACTTTTCTAGCTTAAGCAATTCTTCATTAAGAAATGCATCAACTCTTGTATCTTCTAAATCTTGTTCGAGTTGAGTTATTTCTGCTTGCAGTGCTTCAATTTCTGTCGCTTTTGAAGCAAGTTCAGCATTTAAACTATCAATTTCTTTGCTACTACATCCAGTTGCTAGCATTGTTCCAGCTATAGATAATATCATTAGATTCTTAAATATATTTTCCATTATAAATTGCCTCCTTTAAGTAGATATTATGAATATACTAATTATAAATTGATAAAATGTCATTATCAATTAAGAACAAAAAGATGATAACGTTTTCATATTAGTTGACCTTATACTGTAATTAGGTATAATTATCTTTTAAGGAGTGATTTTGTGAAAAAAATATTTAAAGAGTTTGGAGACTTTATAAAAAGAGGTAATGTTCTAGATTTAGCTGTTGGAATGATAGTTGGAACAGCATTCAATGCAATTGTTAAAAGTTTGGTTAATGATATAATCATGCCAGTAATAGGTGTCATACTAAAAGTTAATGTTTCTGATGCTAAGGCAATTTTAGTACCTGCTCTTGTTGAGACAGTAAATGGAGTAGAGACTATAATTACTCCAGCAGTAACTATAAACTATGGTTCATTTATACAGGCAATAATTGATTTTTTGATAATATCATTTTCTGTATTCATTGCTATCAAGACAATAGTTAGTGTTAGAAAAAGGTTTGATGAGTTAAAAAGAAAAGAAGAACAGGTAGCAGAGGTTAAACAAGAAGTTAAGATTACTAAAGAAGAAGAGATTTTAACAGAAATAAGAGATATTTTGAAAAGTAATAAAAAAGAGGTTGATTAAAATCTCTTTTTTAATTTTAAAAATAGTTGTTTTTTAATTTTTGATACCTTATAATTCTATCAATGGGGAGTAGCGAGAACCATTCAGCCTAAATCGTCAGCACGGTGTTTATCATCCGGTTTAGCTATCTAATTAAAGATTCGCAAGACCATGTTCGTTTTTTCGAGCATGTTTTTATTTGTGAAAAGGGGTTGGAACGTATGTTCAATAAAAGCAAAGAAGAGGTTTTAACACTATTAAAAAGTGATGAAACAAAAGGGTTGACGAAAAAAGAAGCCGAAGATAGGCTAAGTGAGTATGGAAATAATGAATTGACTTCAAAGAAAAAAGTATCTTTATTTGTGAGATTTTTGCTCCAATTTAAAGATATTTTAGTTATTGTCTTGTTGATTGCAGCATTAATATCAATAGTTGTAGATCCTAGTGAATGGGTTGATAGCCTCATAATATTGATTGTTGTTATTTTTAACTCAATATTAGGAGTCGTCCAAGAAAGTAGAGCAGAAAAATCTTTAGAAGCTCTAAAAAAGATGTCTTCTCCTTTATGTAAAGTCTTAAGAGATGGAAGTACATTTCAAATCGAAACAAAGGATTTAGTTCCTGGAGATATAATTATGGTTGATGCAGGGGATTATGTTCCTGCAGATAGTAGGATAATTGATTCATACAATCTAAAAGTTGATGAATCAGCTCTTACAGGAGAATCAGTTCCTGTTGATAAAATAAGTTCAGAGATAAATAAAAAAGAACTTGCAATAGGTGATAAGAAGAACATATTGTTCTCATCAACATTTGTTACTTATGGTAGAGGCAAAGCTATAGTATTTAACACAGGAATGAAGACTGAAATAGGGAAAATTGCAACATTGCTTGATAGTGAAGAGCAGAAAGCAACTCCATTACAAAACAAGATGGAGCAAATAGGCAAAATGATGGGAATTGTTGCTATAGCGATATGTGCTGTAGTTTTTGTATTACAATATATTGCCGGTCAAGACATACTAGAGGCATTTAAAACAGCAGTAGCTTTAGCAGTAGCTGCTATTCCTGAAGGACTTGCTGCAGTTGTTACAATAATATTATCAATTGGTGTAAGCAAGATGGTTAAACAAAAAGCAATTGTTAAGAAATTGCCAGCTGTTGAAACATTAGGGTGTACATCAATTGTCTGTAGTGATAAGACTGGAACTTTAACACAAAACAAAATGACTGTAGTTGAAATATATGAAAATAAAACATATAAATCAGAAGATTTTTCTAACTTAAATAGTACTTTAGCAACATATGCTGCAATTTGTAGTGATGCTAAAGTTGAAGAAGTAGATGGAATTATAAAGCGCATTGGAGATCCAACTGAGACTGCTCTTATTGATGCCAATAACATATTTGGTAAAGATAAGAAGGAAAATTATGAAAGAGTACTTGAAGTTCCTTTTGACTCAGAAAGAAAAATGATGAGCGTTGTTATAAAAACGAAGGATGGTTTTTTAAGTATTACTAAGGGAGCTCCAGATGTTGTTTTTTCAATTTCTGATGCTTCGAAAGATATGATTGAAATAAATAATAATATGGCTTCTAGAGCCTTAAGAGTTTTGGCAGTCGCTGTAAAGACTTTTAAGGAAATTCCTACTGATAACAGTCTTATAGAAAAAGATTTGCATTTTATTGGTTTAATAGGAATGATTGATCCAGCCCGTGAAGAGGTAAAGCCAGCAATAGAGATTGCTAAAAGGGCAGGAGTTAAAACAATAATGATTACAGGAGATCATGTTATTACTGCAAAAGCAATTGCAACGAATCTAGGTATTTTCAATGAAGGGGATATTGCATTAACAACACATGATTTATCAAAAATGAGTGATGAAGAATTGGATAAAGATTTAGACAAAATAACTGTTTATGCAAGAGTTGCTCCCAGTGATAAAGTAAGAATAGTAAAAGCATGGCAAAAAAGAAATCAAGTAGTTGCTATGACAGGAGATGGAGTAAATGATTCTCCAGCACTTAAAGCTGCCGATATTGGCTGCGCAATGGGAATAACTGGTACTGATGTTTCAAAAGAAGCAGCGGCAATGATATTAGTTGACGATAATTTTGCAACAATTATTAGTGCTATTAAGCAAGGAAGAAATATATATGAAAATATTAGAAAATGTGTTAAATACTTGGTTTCCAGTAATATTGGAGAAGTATTAACTATTTTTGTTGTTTCATTGTTAACACTAATATTAAACAAAGATTTAGGAGTTCCATTATTACCAATTCATCTTTTGTGGATTAATTTAATTACTGATAGTTTACCAGCATTTGCCATAGGGATGGAGGAAGCTGGGGAAGATTTGATGGATGAAAAACCAAGACCTAAAAACGAGAGTTTCTTCGCAAGAGGACTTGGAAGCACAATTATTCTTGAAGGCATATTTGTTGGTACAATAACCATCATTGCTTATTTTATAGGCCATGGTCATTCAGATTTATCGGGACACACGATGGCATTTGTTACTTTGGCACTTACTCAATTATTTCATTCATTTAATGTGAAATCAGATCGCTCAGTATTTAGTAAGCAAGTTTTCAATAATAAGTTTTTGATTTTTTCATTCATAATAGGAATTGCTCTTCAAATGATAGTGTTATATGTACCTGGTATAAATGACTTATTTAAACTTGAAGCCTTATCTTTTGGAAGACTAGCAATAAGTGTGGGATTGGCCTTTAGCATAATTTTGGTTGTAGAATTAGCAAAACTTATAAAAAGAAAAATTAGGAATAACAACAATTATTAAAAACGATATACAAGTAAACAATAAATAATTTCTTTTAAAAGAAGTTTATATATGATAAAATGATTAATAGTCAAGTTTTATAAACTTATTCAGCGGGAGGTGAGTTTGTGAAACGCTTTTGGTCTAAGGTGCCTTTTATAGTCCCCTTGATTTCAATGCTAATATTAGTATTTGTTGTTTTGCTTGCCTTTTTTTATAATAGTTTAGCTAGTCATATTGTTGATTATGCATACGAAAAAGTTTATTCAGAGAGTGACTATAATAGAAATTCTTTAGAAAAGAAAGTTGAAGCGGAGTATACAAATTTA
This sequence comes from Bacilli bacterium, assembly GCA_041670825.1. Classification (GTDB taxonomy): domain Bacteria; phylum Bacillota_I; class Bacilli_A; order RFN20; family UBA1709; genus JAQUUH01. The sequence goes on from JBAXYK010000072.1 coordinate 4,411, forward strand.
CGATTAATTGGCAGTAATGTTGCACCTTTTGTTAATAATAATGAAATGATTGAAGTCATTTTACAAAATGCCGTTGAAAAATCCGATTATGATCGCATATTTTTTGCCTATCCTGATGGACAATCAATTTCTAATGATAATATAGACATAAATATTGGTAATAGAAGTTATTTTGAAGAACTATTTATCGATGGTGAAGTAGTTTCTGATGTAATAGAATCAATTTATGACCAAAGGGTGATTATTGTCTTTGGAGTTTTAATTCAGTCGCGCTTTGGAGAGCCTTTAGGAGGATTATTTGCTTCTTACACTGCAAGTGAATTTCAA
>JBAXYK010000073.1:0-4640 GCA_041670825.1 Bacilli bacterium
AAAAATGAGTGAGGAAATAGAAGTTCCTTTTGCAAGCATGCATTACTATGTTCATAGAAAACTAAATCTAGAAATGGATGAAGAGTATGATGAATTGGAATATTTATTTACTAAAGAAGGACATAGTTTATCTTTGGTTGATGGAGTAAAAGAATTTATAGAATATATACTGGAGAAAGGTTATAAAATCGCTATTTTGAGTAATACTATTTTAAAATCTAGGACACAAGAACGTATACTAAAAGAATTACTTCCTAATATTAAATTTTCTTTTATAATATCTACAAGTGAATGGGTTTTTAGAAAGCCAAATATTAGGATATTTAATGTTGCTTTAATGCATGCTAATATGGATCCACAAGATATTTATTTTATTGGTGATAATTTTAAAGCTGATGTTATGGGATCAAGTAATGCAGGTATGACACCTATTTGGTATAACCCTAATCATAAAGGAAAAGATTTCAATATTGATTGTATTGAAGTTGATAGTTATCAAAAATTATTGCAATATTTTAAAAATAAGGACTAACATGGCATTGGTATTTATTTTAAAATAAATATGGTATACTATTTTAGTAAAAAGTCTTTCAAGGAGTGATAAAATGAAAAAAATTATTTCATTATTAATAGTAGCTTTTGCTTTTCTTATAACTTCATGTAGCAAGATAATTGCGAGTTCAGATTTTGTGGGAGACGGCAATATTACAACAAAAGAAACAGTAGTAACAACAAAAACAGAAGATATTACTTTGAAAATAAGAAACATAGATTTTGATGATGGATTTATTGAATTAAACATCTATGATTACGGAACTCCAAAAGTTGAAGTAATAGTAGATGAGAATATCCAAGATACTATCACTACGATATTCTCAAGTAATGAAATAAGAGTAGAAGGAGATAAAACAAAAGAATATAAAGCTGAGGCTTTTGTTATAAACATTTATGCAATAACATTTAAGAAACTAGAAATAGATGGTGGAGTAAAAATATTTAATACTTTGAATTCTTTTGAAGAAGAGTTGGAAGTAAGTATATCAGGATATTTAACTGGCAGTTTAAATCTAGAAGGAGTTTTATCATTGAATATGAATATCGCAGGCAGTGGTAATTTCTCTCTAGATAATATGAGCCTTGATAATATAGTTGTAGATACAAGTGGCACTAGTCAAATAATTGGTACAGGGACAATAAATAAGTTTTCTGCCAAAACATCTGGTTCATCATATTATTATTTTGATGAAGTAACTATTAAATCAGCATCATTAGATGTTGCTGGGACAGGAACATTTTATATTGATGTTAGTGATTTATTAGATATTAAAGCAAGTGGCTTAATAATTGTAGAATATACTGGTAATCCAGTCTTAAATACAACTGTAGCAGGAGCACAAAGTATTAAGAAAGTTGGTTAAAATGGAAAATCAAAAAAATAAAAGTATCGTTCGCAACTATTCAAAAGAAAAGTTGGAAAAAGAATATATAGTATTATATCCTAGTGAATTGTTAGAGTTTTTGCTTGCAAATATAAAGCATCAGTCTAGGAATAATATAAAGGCGTTATTATCAAACAAAAAAATTCTTGTTGATGGTAATGTAGTTACTCAATTTAATTATGAGCTACATCCTAAACAAATCGTAAGGATAAGTAAAACTCCTATTGTTCAAAAATCATTAAGGAAATCATTAGATATTATTTATGAAGATGATGATATTGTAGCTATTAATAAACCAGCAGGATTACTATCTATTGCTACAGATAAAGAAGTACACGAAACAGCATATAGAATGGTAAGTGACTATATTTCTCAAGTTAATAAAAAAAATAGAATATTTATTACTCATCGCTTAGATAGAGATACCTCAGGTGTTTTACTTTTTGCAAAAAACATCAAGTTTCGTGATTTATTACAAGATGACTGGAATGATAATGTTACCAAAAGGCAATATATTGCAATAGTTGAAGGTGTCCCTAAAAAACAAGAAGACACCATAAAAACTTGGCTTAGAGAAACTAAAACCCACATTGTGTTTTCTGCATCTAAAAAAGGTGATGGGAAAGAAGCTACAACTCACTTCAAAGTTGTTAAATCTTCAAGTAAATATGCATTATTGGAAGTAAATATCGATAGTGGTAGAAAAAATCAAATAAGAGTTCATCTTGCTGATTATGGTTGTCCAGTAGTTGGAGACGAAAAATATGGGAATGCCTCGAATCCAATTAATAGACTTGGATTGCATGCAGAGGTAATAGAATTTGTTCATCCAATAACTAAAAAGAAAATTTCAATTAAAGCCAAGGTGCCAAAAGAGTTTTTTAAGATATTTAAGGGCAAGTAATTATATTTGTGATTCTTGATTTAATTGAAAAAAAATATATTTCATAGTATATTAAAAATAAATAGGGAGAAAGATTAAATGAAAATTATTTTAGGTGGTCATTCGAGCGGAAAAACTAAAAGAATATTAGAGCTTAGTTCAATTAACAATGTGCCCATTCTATGTGAATCAAAAGAAAGAGTAAAAAGATTATTAGAAAAGGCTCAAGGATATGGATATCATATCCCAATTCCAATTGTTTTAGATGAGGTTAATTCTTCAAATACAAAAGAAGTCTATATTGACGAAATAGACTATGTATTTGAACAATTATTGAAATTAAAAATTGGTGCAGTTACTTTAAACAAAGATGATTATAATGAATTAGAAGATTTGGATAAATAATAAGGAGGAAAAAGGAATGAAAAAGAATTTTAAAATAGCGTTAGTGACTACCTTGTCGATGGCTATGCTTGTTGGTTGTGGATCAATGAAGAAACAAGAAGATAGTGCAACAGTTGTTAGTGATGCAAAAGAGCAGCAACAAATAATGAGCACAATTGATTCTGCAACTTTTGCTAACATTGAAGATTTTACAGTTGAATTTACTGCATCTGTTAAAGTCTCCATTGCTACATTAAATTTAAGTGGTAATTTAGTAACTCAAGATTTAGGAAAAGATGGGGCTAATGTCCAATTCTATGCCCACTTAGATAATTTAAGTCCACAAGATGTTGTTAGAGGTTCTATTGCAGGAAATGAAATGACTGTAAAAACTGAAAATCTAACAGTTGTTGGCATACAAGTTGTAAAAGAAACATCTTCAACAAAAGATTTAGAGTTTAATATTGATGATGCAACACTTCCAGAACAACCAAAGTTTATATCTTCAATTGGTATTGAATTAAGTGATTTAGATTCAATTAAAAAATCCGAAACAAGTTCAACCAACTCTTATTTCTTAGTATTGAAAAAAGAAGTTATTGAAGAACAGATAAATAAAGCTGGAGCACTAAATGGTGATATAAGTATTAGTGATGATGCAGTTCTAGGTTTTGTTTTATCAAAAGAAAATGAAATTGAAGGATTTACATTGACAGTTAATTTTAAATTCCAAAACTTTGATTGCACAGCTTATATTGAAGCAGTAGTAAAGTAATTATATTAGTATAGAAGTTTAAAAATGAGTTAGTAATAATTATAGTAAAATCTATGATTAATTATTGACTCATTTTTTTTGTTTTTCCCAAAATACTTTTGAAAGTGCTTACACAATTTTGAAAGTGCTTTCATAATGAGGGCTTATTGAAAGTCGTTATTCTGTTTGCTAATATTAATGAAATCAAACATGGAGGTGGTTATTATCGTAGCAAGTTTATTAGAATATTAAGCCTTGTTAACAATAGAAATTAAAGCTCAATACTTTAATGCTAATAATTAATTATATCCGTTTTTTAATAGATATACTAAAACAAGTATCCCTTCATTAGCATAACTACTATCTTGTTTTGGATTATTTTTAAAAAACACTAGAAATAAATAAAAGAGGCAAAAAGGTGGGCATGGCATTCTCCATTAATGTTTATGACAATGTTAAATCCCCTTTTAACAATTTTGTTGAAGAAAAACAAATGCATTCCGTGACCCATCTTCGCCTAACAACAAGGCACTCTATTATGAGATATCAATGTATAAATTATGGTTTTATTTATATTTGTAGTCTAAAGTTCCCAAAAGGGACTTTTTTTTATAAAAATAACATTCCAGCAACTGCACCCATAGCAATGTATACAAGAGGATGTTTTTTAAATTTAAAGTAAGTGAAAGCAATAAAAGTAAATATTAGTATTGCTTTTATGTTAAAAATAGATATTAAAGAATCTAGACTAGAATAAGCAGAAAAATCAACTAGTGTGATTTTTAGTAATGAATATGAAGCAGTTGCAATAAGACCAATTATTGTTGCTCTTAATCCAATAAACATTGCTTTAACAAAAGCAGTTTGACTATATTTTTTAATAATCTTTATTACAAGCATAACAATAATGAAGGGGGGAGTAATTGCTCCTAAAGTAGCAACTATTCCACCTAGAATGCCTTGTTGAGTATAACCTACAAAAGTTGCTACATTTATTCCTATAGGACCTGGTGTAGCTTCAGAGATTGCAACCATTTGATAAAACTGTTCAACTGTCAACCAACCTCTTGATACGCAGACATCTTGTATTAATGGTATTGCTGCCATACCTCCACCAATGGTAAAAAGTCCAGTGTAGCAAAAAACTAGAAACAATATTAATAGTTCCATATTATGCTTT
>JBAXYK010000074.1:0-4621 GCA_041670825.1 Bacilli bacterium
ATAAAAGTAATAGAAGGTCTACTTGAAAAAGCAGTTAAGATTTTAATTGGTGGAGCTATGGCTCATACATTTTTGAAATCTAAAGGATCACCAGTTGGTGATTCAAAAGTTGAAGAAGATCAACTAGATTTTGCCAGGAAATGTCTAGATATTGGTAAAAATAAAATAGTATTACCAATTGATCAAGTAGTAATTAATAACTTTGATAACCCTACAGATATTAAATACACAGAAGATGTTAAAATTCCGGATGGTTATTTAGGTGTTGATATAGGTATTAAAACAGTTGAATTATTTAAGAAAGAATTAGAGGGTGCAAAAATCATTTTTTGGAATGGACCAATGGGAGTTTTTGAAAATGAGAAGTTTGCTCATGGAACAATAGGTATATGTAAGGCAATAACTTCACAAAAAAATGCTTTTAGTGTAATTGGCGGTGGAGATTCTGCAGCGGCAGCTATCCAATTTGGATTTAAAAAGAAATTCTCACATATTTCTACTGGTGGTGGAGCTTCATTAGAAATGATTGAAAATGATGGCCACTTGCCAGGAATTGATATAATTCAAGATGAAGAAAAGAGTGAAAGTAATGCGTAAGAGGTTTATAGTTGGTAATTGGAAAATGAATAAAAATATAGCAGAAGCAGAGTCTTTTGCTAAGGTTTTTGATGCTTTTTCTTCAAAGAATAAAGATATTATTGATTTAGGAATTGCACCATCTTTTTTGTGCTTAGCACCATTAGCAAAAATATCAAACAATTTCAAAATAATAGCTCAAAATGTTCATTATGAAGGAAAAGGAGCATACACTGGAGAAATAAGTATTCCAATGCTTAAAGAGATTGGTATTGATATGGCTTTAGTTGGGCACTCTGAAAGAAGAATGTATTTTTCTGAAACCAACCAAACATGCAATAAAAAAAATAAGGCATTACTTTCTAATGGAATGATTCCAATATATTGTGTTGGTGAAAACCTAGAACAATATAATAAGGGAGAAAGTTTTGATATTATAAAAAAACAAATAGAAGAGGGGGTGGGTAGTCTTTCAACTACAGATATAGAAAAAATGGTGATTGCATACGAGCCTATTTGGTCGATTGGTACTGGTATAAATGCCAGTGCTGAGATTGCTGAAAAGATGTGCTCTTTTATAAGAAATACAATAGCTAAAATGTATAGCGAAGAAGTAGCACAAAAAGTAATTATTCAATATGGTGGTTCTGTAAAACCAGAGAATGTTAATTCATATCTAAAAACTCAAAACATTGATGGAGTTTTAGTTGGAGGAGCATCGCTTGATGTTACTACTTTTATTAATTTAATTGAGAAAGTAATTGAGTAGGTGATTATATGATAAAAAAGACACCAATTGTTTTATTAATCATGGATGGTTTTGGAATAAGAAAAGAGAAATTGGGGAATGCCATTGCTATGGCAAAAAAACCAAATATTGATTTTATTATGGAAAAATATCCCAATATCCTACTCAATGCTTCAATGGAAGATGTTGGTTTGCCTAAAGGACAAATGGGAAATTCTGAAGTTGGTCATATGAATATAGGTGCTGGTAGGGTTGTATATCAATCATTGACACTTATTAATAAAAGCATTGAAGATAGATCTTTTTTTGAAAATGATAAGTTTTTAAAGGCAATAAAACATGTTATTGATAATAATTCTACTCTTAATATAATGGGGCTTTTATCAGATGGTGGAGTCCACTCTAGTAATCAACATATTTATGCACTTATCGAACTTGCAGCAAAATACAAAATAAAAAATGTAAATGTGCATGCAATACTTGATGGGAGAGATGTTGACCCTCAACTTGGCATAAAATATCTTGAAGAATTAGAAGAAAAAATGAAAGTAATTGGTGTTGGGAGATTAGCATCAATTAGTGGCAGATATTATGCAATGGATAGAGACAAAAATCTGGATAGAGTTAATTTGTATTATGAAGCCATTGTTGAAAACAAAGGTTCATCATTTAAATCATTTGCAGAATACATTAAAAAAGATTATTCAAAGCAAGTTAATAGTCCCTCTGATGAATTTGTAAAGCCTGCTTATTGTAGCGTGTTTGATTCAAGAGTAAAGGACAATGATGCAATTATTTTTGCTAATTTCAGACCAGATAGGGCAATTGAAATATCAACAATAATTACCAATCCAGATTATTATAGTAATAATGGCTTGAGTTATATGCCTAGTACTATCTTAAAAAATATTTATTTTGTAGAAATGATGAAATATGCTGATTCAGTAAAAGGAGAAGTAGCATTCCATTTGGATTCATTAAATAATGTTTTAGGTGTATATTTGGCAAATAAAGGCTATAAGCAATTAAGAATAGCAGAGACAGAGAAATATGCACATGTTACTTTTTTCTTTGATGGTACTATAAAGTATGATGGAGTTGAAAACCCTGAATTAAAAGGGTGTAAAAGAATTATGATTCCTTCTCCAAAAGTAGCTACCTATGATTTAAAACCAGAAATGTCTGCATATCTTGTCACAGATGCTTTACTAGAGCAACTTGATGAGAAATATCTAGATGTCGCTATAGTGAATTATGCAAACTGTGACATGGTTGGTCATACAGCCATACCAAAGGCAGTTGTAAAAGCAGTTGAAGTTGTAGATGAATGTATAGGTAAGATTTATAACAAGGTTATTGAATTGGGTGGGACACTTGTTATAACAGCTGATCATGGGAATGCTGATGAAATATATGATGAAAAGAACAATCCAATTACATCACATTCACTAAATCCAGTTCCACTAATTATTACAAGAAATGATATTGTTTTCATAAAAAATAGAGGTAAATTGGCGGATATAGCACCAACTATATTATATTTACTTGGTGAGGACATACCTAGTGAAATGACTGGTAATGTTTTAATAAAATAAGGGGGAAAAAATTATGCCATTTATTGTTAGCGTACACGCAAGAGAAGTAATTGATTCAAGAGGCAATCCTACAGTTGAAGTTGAAGTTACCACATCAAGTGGTGCATTTGGAAGAGCAATCGTTCCAAGTGGTGCATCTACAGGAGAAAAAGAAGCTGTAGAACTAAGGGATAATGACAAAAATAGATTCCTTGGTAAGGGAGTTTTAAAGGCCGTTGCAAATGTTAATGATATTATTGCTGATGAAATAATTGGCGAGTCTGTTTTGGGACAAGCTTTCATAGATAAGAAACTCATAGAATTGGATGGTACAGAAAATAAAGGCAAACTAGGTGCCAATGCAATTTTAGGTGTTTCATTAGCGGTTGCTCACGCTGCAGCTGATTATTTACAAATTCCACTTTATAGATATTTAGGTGGCATTAATGCAAAGCACTTACCTGTTCCAATGATGAATATTATGAATGGTGGAGCACATGCAAATTGGTGTATAGATATTCAAGAATTTATGATAATGCCTGTTGGAGCAAAAACATTCAAGCAAGCAATTCAAATGGGGGCAGAGGTTTACCACAACTTGAAAAAGGTATTGATTAGTAAGGGGTTAACAACATCTGTTGGTGATGAAGGTGGTTTCGCACCAAAACTTAGCCACAACGAAGATGCATTAATATTAATTGTAGAAGCAATTAAAAAAGCGAATTATGTTCCTGGAAAAGATGTTTGTTTAGCAATAGATGCAGCAGCGAGTGAATTGTATGAGGACGGAAAATATAATTTTGAAGGCAAGAAATATTCCACAAAAGATATGATTGATTTTTATGAAAATATTGTTAATAAGTATCCAATAATTTCCATTGAAGATGGATTATCAGAAAATGATTGGGAAGGCTGGATAGAACTAACAAAAAGATTAGGAAAAAAGATTCAGATTGTTGGTGATGATATCTTTGTTACCAATCCAAAAATCATTAAAAAGGGCATAGAAAAAGGAGTTGCAAATTCAGTTTTAATCAAATTAAACCAAATTGGAACAATAACTGAAACATTTGATGCAATGGAAATGGCCAAAAGAGCAGGGTATACGGCAGTTGTTTCTCATAGGTCTGGTGAAACAGAAGATACTACGCTAGCAGATGTTGCGGTTGCATTCAATGCAGGGCAGATTAAAACTGGTTCTATGGCTAGAACTGATAGAATTTCCAAATATAATCAACTTATTAGAATTGAAGAAGAACTCGATGAAATTTCTGTTTACGATGGAATGAATACATTCTATAATATACTAAAGTAGAATATTTCGTTTTAAAAAATATGTAATGATAACAAAGGAGGCGATTTATATATGATTGCTGATTTATCTACATTGAATCCTACTTACTTACAAATTGGCTTAGGCATTATTTTACTATGGGGAATTATATCCGGACTTGCAAATGGTGCTATTAAGACATTGTTTAAGATTGCTATTTATGTTTTGTACTTTGTTTTGCTATATTTTCTAACACCTGTTGTGTCCAGTATGCTACAAAGTTTTGGCTTTATTGAGAACTTTGTTAATTCAACTGGAATACAAGGGAATGAAATAGTGGCTGCAATATTGCCTCAAGTTATTAAGATTACTTATGATGTTATTGCTGGAATTGGCTTGTTCATCGTTGGTATGATTATTGTTAAGATTATTACCTTTATATTTAGGGCA
>JBAXYK010000075.1:0-4567 GCA_041670825.1 Bacilli bacterium
ATTTATGATGATATATTAATTATTAATTAAAATCCACTAATATAGATCCATTGCTTGTCTCTATATCTACAATTTTTGTAGCATCGTTTTCAATTATTACTTCATTTCCAAAACGAGAGTTTCCAATTTCGACAGAACTATTAGATGTTTTGGCATATAATTTATAATCGTTAATTTCGCCCAGTAGTGAAAGTTCAACTCTTGAATTACTAGTTGTTAATTGCATAACATCAATTTCATTATTGCTACCATTTATTCTACCATTAGAGGTCTGTGCAACAATTTTATTAGCAGTATTATAATAGTACTCTATGCTTGAATTAGAAGTTTCAGCAGTTATTTCGTTTGTTTTAACATGGCTTATAACTATATTACCATTTGAGGATTCTGCTACAAGTTCAGGACAATTTGTGTCTGAAACTGTAACATCACTATTACTTGTTTCTACATGTAATACACCCTCTAAACAAGAAGTGTTATGAATTGTAACATCACCATTACTACTTTGAAAATCGCAACTAGAAGATATAAAATCTTTAGCATTTATTTGAGCATTTGAAGTCTTTAATTCGATTTTTTCCATTGTATTGCTTAATGTTGCATTTATTGAAGCATTACTTGATAATCCTTTAAGTTCGCCACTAAATTTAGTTGGTATTTTTAAAGTTACTTTATCATGATTTTGAATTCCCCAATTGAATATAGAGAAAATTCTTTTTTGTTTTTGCGTTAGTATTAATTCTCCATCTTTAAAACTGTAAGTTGTAGTTAAAAATTTAGATTCTGTATAGTCTAAATAATAATTTTCATCATCACTTGCTGTTATTTCAATTGGTTTGTTGTCTATTTCCAAATATATTTTACTAACATCTTCATTAATTATTTTATTCATAGTATTACCTTCCTCCGCAATTATAGGGAAACCCTTAAAATCAAATGATGCCCAGATTGCAACTCCAATTGCAACTAGTAATAAAATACTACTCCATATTATCTTTTTCATCTTCATCCTCTTCTTCTTCGTCATCATCCTCTTCCTCGACACTATCTTCTTCCACTTCTTGGTATTCCTTATCAACATTATTTTTCCCTTTAGCAAAGGAAATCAATGAATAATATAGTGGGATTGTCGCAAATATTACCCATCCAGGATGCCACCAATTATAGTAGAAACCAAGAATGAAGAATACTATTGTTACTAGAACAGGATATGCAAATATTGCTGCAGATTTTTTTATAATTGCTTCAACTAATGTGTAGTATAAAGGAATTGTTAAAAATAACAACCATCCAGGATGCCACCAATTAAATAAAGTACCAAGAATTAGATAAAGTATAGTTATAAAAATAGGGAATGGGAATTTATGCATTTTAGATATTTTTCTTTTTTGCCTTTGACTAAAGCGAGGAACATATGTAGTTCCTTTCCCATTAATAATCATACATTTGTCGCCTTTTATGATTTGTATTTTTTCATCAGTCTTTGCTTTTGTACTTTTGGCTATTTCTTCAATACTTTCATCAGTATTTAATATTTCATCTAAAGATACATTGTAAATTTTTGCAAGACATATTAAGTTATCGGTATCTGGAGAGGATTCTGCACGTTCCCATTTAGATACAGATTGTCTACTAATACCTAATCTGTTTGCAAGTTCTTCTTGGCTAAGGCCAGCTTTCTTTCTAAGTTCTAATAATCTATTTGCAATTTCAATGTTCATAGATTGCACCTCCTTGTTTTGCAATCAAATATTATCATTAAAATACTTGGTTGCACTATCTATTGTAGTTTGAAAATTGACAACTATTGGTTGCAATTTACTAAATTATACACTTTTTAAACAATTTTATGAAAAAAAGAATGAAATTAATCATTCTTTTAAGGATTGTTTAATATTTCGACTATTTCTTGAATGAAAGAATTTATTTCATCTTTTAGAAACAAATAATTTACATAAATAGGATTGTTATAATATTCGTTTTTAAGACATTCATATTCTTTTAACAGTTTATTATATTTATCATCATCATTTTCATTTAATGAATGGACCATATTAATTTGATAGTCTTTTAACATGTCCTCATATTTTAATAATTCAGTATTCTTTCTAATATCTTTTGATATACTATTAAACTCTTTTACCAAAGGATAGTTGGAAATTAATATTCGTAATTCCTCAATTAATAAACTTGTTTCTTTATTCAATGGCTTCACCATCCAATGTGAAAGATTTAGCTTTTTTAATTTTTACTTTGACTATTTTAGCGATCATGCTAGAATCTCCAACAAAATTCACTAGCTTATTATTCTCGCTGTAACCAGAGAAAATTTTAGGGTTTCGTTTAGAAGGTCCTTCAACAAGTACTTTCAATATTTTTCCTTCATATTCCTTATTTCTTTCTAGTGCATGTTTATTAACAACATCTAGTAGCCTGTTGAATCGCTCGTGTTTTTCTTTATTAGATACATCATCACTCATTTTAGCTGCAGGAGTTCCAATTCTAGGAGAATAAAGGAAAGTAAACGCTCCATCATATTTTAGTTCATCAACAATTTTTAATGTATTTTCAAATTGATCTAGTGTTTCTCCAGGGAATCCCACAATTATATCAGTAGTAATACTAACTCCTTCAATTCTATTTCTTATTTGATTATATAACTCTACATATTCTTCTATAGTATATCTTCTAGCCATTCTTCTTAGAATATCATTATCTCCACTTTGCAAAGGAAGATGGACATAAGGCATAATATTTTTGTTATTAACAATTGCATCAACCATCTCTTTAGTAAAGTTCCAAGGATGAGAAGTTGTAAAGCGTATTCTATCAATATCAGTCTTGGCAACTTCATTTAATAAGTCAGCAAAATTGTACCCAAGATTAAGATCATTTCCATAAGCATTTACATTTTGGCCCAAAAGCGTGATTTCTTTATATCCAGATTTTTTTAAATCTTGGACTTCCAATATTATATCTTCCATTAAGCGGCTACGTTCCTTACCTCTTGTATATGGAACAATACAATATGTACAAAACTTATCACACCCATACATAATATTAACCCAAGCTTTAATGTTGTTTTCTCTTTTAGAAGGTAAATTTTCGTAAACCTCACCTTCTTTTGAATAAACTTCAACAACTCTTGCTTTATCAAAATAAGCATTATCAATAAGAGTTGGAATATTGTTGATATTATGTGTTCCAAAAATTAGGTCAACTTGAGGGTATTTTTTTAATATTTTCTCAACGACATCATCTTGTTGAACCATACATCCACATATTCCAAAAATAAAATCAGGATTATCATTTTTAATTTTCTTGAGTCCACCAATTGTTCCAAAAACCTTTTCTTCGGCATTTTCGCGAACAGCACATGTATTTAAAATAACTAAATCTGCTTTTTCAGGATGAGCCTCAAATCTGTATCCAATTTCTTCAAGAATACCTGATATAATTTCTCCATCCCTTTCATTTGCTTGACAACCAAAAGTCTTAACACAATATGACTTATTTGCAGCAATTTGTTTAAGACGATTTGGAACAACTATATCTTTTCTGATAATTTCAACTTTATCATTAGTTCTTCTACCAGCATTTTTAATAGATGGCTTGATAAAATATTTTTCGTAATTCTTATTCATTTATTCTCCTATGATAGTTTATTAAAGAATGTAGAATCATTCTTTTTAAAGTAATTATTAATAATTATGATAGCAACTATTCCTAAAACCGTAATAAATAGCGATAAAATGTATCCAGAATAAGGTATATTTGCTTTGTTTAACAAGAAGCCAAGAGCAACTAGTATTCCTATTATTGCCCAAACGCCAAATAGATAAAATACAGAGTTTAAATTTGATTTAACAGCTTGTGTCTCATTAACCCAGTTTAGTTTTGGGTTTTTGGCATCAATTATAAATCCTATATAGTTTAATACCAAGAATGAAGGTATTATTGGAAGTATTAAGGCAACCATATCTAGAGGACTTATTATTTTGAAAACTCCAAGAGCTACAGCTATTAATAATGCAGGAACAATGCCCAAAACATTTCCCCAAAAGGTTTTAATATTTACTGTAGTTAATGTGTTGCAAGGGATGTATTTTACAAAAGATGCAGATTTCCCCATTCTTGAAGCTGCAGTAGATGATATTAAATTAACACTTGTTAAGAACAATAATGCTCCAAAGAAAATTAAAAATCCTAAAGGAGAGCTAAGTGTTAATCCTAATGATGCCAATGCTTCCATTATTTGGTTTATATCAATACTTTCTCCGGCGGCACTCATACTAAATACCATAGATACTATCATTATTACGGGTACAAGAATTATTACAAATATTAAATTTAAAAAATAAATTGGACTTCTAACCATAAGTTTCCATTCAACAATAATTGAACTTTTGAATAGTCCTTTTGTTTTTGATTTTTGTAATACCACATCATTACTTGTCTTCTTTTTTCTTTTTGCGCCTCTTTCATCAGATCCTTTAATTGATCTAAAATAAATTGGACTTGCAATAACTACTACAACTACAAATATTGCAATAGAAGCCGCAATGTA
>JBAXYK010000076.1:0-4559 GCA_041670825.1 Bacilli bacterium
ATGATTAAACAAATTACGATTAAAAACTTTGCAATAATAGATGATTTAGCAATAGATTTTAGAAATGGTTTTAATGTCTTTACTGGTGAAACAGGTGCAGGAAAATCAATAATTATTGATGCGTTATCTCTTCTTACAGGCGAAAGAGCAAGTCCATCTATGGTTAGATACGGAACTAGCAAAGCTGTAATAGAAGGTGTATTTGAATTAGATGATAATGTAATTAGTAAATTAGATCTTTCATCATTTGTCGAGAGCGATAGATTGCTTATAATTACTAAGGAAATCGACACTGATGGTCACTCTCAAAGCAAAATTAATGGTAGAATTGCCACTTTGAATAATATAAAAAAAATAATGGCAAATATAATTGATATACACTCTCAAAATGATAATCAATATCTGCTTGATAAATCTTCTCACACATTACTTATAAAAGAATATTGTAAAGGTGATACCTTGCAAGAGACTGATGAATATATAGACTCATTTTCAAAGTATACTTCGTATAAAAAAGAATTAGAGGAATTGAAAAAAATAAATTACGATAAGGATGTTCTAGATTCTTTAAAGTTTCAACTATCAGAAATAGAAAAAATTGATTTAAAAGAAAATGAAGTAGAAGAATTGGAAATTGAACAAAAAAGAATCCAAAATTTCTCGAAAATAAGTGATAAATATAAAGAATTATCATTTTATATTAATAGTGATTCTGGTTCTTTAATAAATTTGTATAATGCTAAAAAAGTTATAGAATCACTTTCAAATGATCCTATTTTTTCGAAACATACAGATTCAATAAATGATTTATATTATCGTCTTGAAGATTTGGCAAATGAAATTAAAAACGATTATGAAAGCATAAACTATGATGAATATAGAGTGAACGAGATACAAGAAAGAATTTTTCAAATAAATAAATTAAAAAGAAAATATAACTCTAGTAGCACTAAAGAGATTTTTGAATACAAAGATTCCCTTGTTAAAAAGATTGAAGACATGGAAAATTTATTATCTAGAATAGAAGAACTAGAATTTAAATTAAAGACCTCGAAAGAAGATACAATTAACAAGGGTGAAATATTATCTAAAAAGCAATTATTTCTTTCTCAAAAATTGTTAAAAGAAATAAAAAATCAACTAAAATCTCTTTATTTACCAAATGCAAACTTTGATTTAAGAATAAATATATTAAAGGAGCCTTCTATTCTTGGCATTTATGATTATGAATTTATAGTTAGTTTAAATCCAGGAACGCCCTTATTACCATTAATTAAAGTTGCCTCTGGAGGAGAAATGAGTAGATTGATGCTCGGCCTTAAAATTATTTTTAATTCTTTATATGGCATTTCTACATCTATTTTTGATGAAATTGATGTAGGTGTTAGTGGAAAAGTTTCAAGATCTTTAGGAGAAAAAATGATGGAACTATCGAGAAAAACGCAAGTTATTTGTATAACACATTCACCTCAAATAGCTTCTATTGGTGATAATCATTACCGCGTTGAGAAAGTTATTAAAAATAATAATACTTATACAATTGTTAATTTTTTGAGCAAGGATCAAAGAATTGATGAGATAGCAAAAATGCTTAGTGGCTCTAATACTCCTACACAAAGTGCAATTGCTAATGCAATTGACCTATTAGAAAATTAATCTTTATTCGTATAATTTATTTCCAGTAAAAAATCAAAAAAGTCAATAATGTCTGCAATAATCACCTGTAAAAATCATTAAATATGCTATATATTTTCAGTAATGTAATTGGAGGCATTTTTTTATGAGAAATTATAGTGTATTTATTGCAGATAAGGATTCTAAAAATATATTGGAAATTAGAAAAAGTATATCTAATTTCAAAACATTAAAATTTTTGGATTGTGCAAATGATGGTTGTGAGTGTTTTGAAAAATTATTAAAATACAAAAAAATAGATTTTTTAATTCTAGATTTGATTTTACCAACAATTGATGGATATTCATTGCTAGAAAAAATAAGAAATACTGATGGAATAGATGTTAGTAACATAATCTGTACATCATATTTTGCAAATGAAGAGACCATGAGATATATTGGAGAATTAGATGTAAAGTCATTTTTTATCAAACCATATGATTCCATGCAAGTGTTGAAATTAATTGAAATATTAAGTACTAGTAAGACACTACAAAGTATTAGCAAAGCTCAAACTAATGAGCAAAAAAGTATAGAAAAAAATATTGATGCATTGCTTTCAAAATTAAAAGTACCTTTAAATTTAATTGGACATAGATATCTTAAATCATCGATTATTGAAGTATTGAATGATGAGGAATTACTTTTTGGAATAACAAAACTTCTTTATCCAACTATTGCAATGAGGCACAAAACGACCTCTTTTAGAGTTGAAAGATCTATTAGAAGTGCCATTAAAATAACTTGGAATAGAAATAATAACATTAACATACATGACATATTTGGAGTCACTCCAAGTTTCAAAAAAGATATACCTTCTAATTCTGAATTAATATCACTGGTTAGTGAAAAAATAAAGATGGATTTTAGAAATTCTAATGAGTAGAATTTTCCATTCTTTAACATTGTCTAAAATATTGTTATAATTTAGTAAGAGTAGGTGATAATATGAGTAAAATATTATTGCATATAGATATGAATGCTTATTTTGCAACATGTGCCCAAATTGAAAATCCTAAATATAGAAATAAACCAATCGCAGTTGGTGGGAAAAGCACGCGCTCGATTATTACTACTGCATCCTATGAAGCACGAAAATATGGCATAAAATCAGCCATGCCTGTTTTTCAAGCGAAAAGATTATATCCTGAAATTATAATTGTTAATCCTGATTTTAAAATATATGAAAAATATACAAGAATGTTTGTTAATGTTATAAAAAAATATTCTTCTAAAATTGAACTAGTAAGTATTGATGAGTGTTATGTAGATATAACTAAAGAAGTTCAAGACTATAAAAACCCTTTAGATTTTATAAAAAAAATTCAACTTGATATATACAATAGTACTGGTTTATCATGTTCGATTGGAGTTGCTCCCAATAAATTTCTAGCGAAAATGGCAAGTGACTATAAAAAACCAATGGGACTAACGATAATCAGAAAAAGAGATATTCGCAATATATTATGGCCAATAAAGATAGAAAGTATGTATGGTTGTGGCAAAAAAACATCTAAGATGCTAAAAGAAGAGTTCAATATTTTGACTATTGGTGATCTTGCAAATGCTAAAAATGATGAATTGAAAAAGAGATTAGGCAAATCTTTTGAGGTGCTTCATACATGGGCAAATGGTGGCGGCGATGATAATGTCCAAGAAGAAAAAGAAGATGTCAAAAGTATAGGTAATTCTGAGACATTAATACATAATAGTAATGATTATAAAGAAATTAAAGATGAAATAGTAAAACTTGTAAAAACAATTGAAAAAAGAGCTAAAAAGAAACAATTATATGGCAGTGGTGTGGCAATTGTTATAAAATATGCTGATTTTACAGTAATAAATAGAAGTAAGTCTGTTGATTATCCTTTGCAAGATTTTGATGAAATTTTAATTATTGCAGTCAAGTTATTTGAGGAAAATTATGAATATGGAAGGGAATTGCGATTAATTGGTGTTACGCTAATTAGTGTTAAGCCACTTAGTGAATTTGTTAGACAAATGTCCTTATTTGATTTTACTCAGCCTAAGCAATTGAATTCATCAAAATGTAAGCAACTAGTCAGTTCTATTAATACTCAATTAGGTAAAAATGTTTTGAAAATCGCTTCTGATATGAAAGGGAAATAATTATATGACTGATGAAAAATTGATAGAACAATATTATGAATATTTAGTGATAAAGAAAAATCTCTCGAAAAACACAGTTATTTCTTATTTTTCTGTTCTTAAAAATTTTTTGAAATATCTAAAAGATAATTCTAAAATAAAATTATGCGAAGTTGAAACTGAGTTTGTAAGGCAGTATTTAAAGTTTGAGGGAGATTTTAAAAAGAATAAATCACTTACTTTGAGTCACAAAATAATTGTTTTGAAATCCTTTTATAATTATTTATATAACGAAAAACTAGTCAAATGTGATCCCACTTCTTTAATAGATAATAATTTAAGAGGTTTGCACATACCAACATTTATATCAGAAGATGAATTTTTAAGAATTTTGGCAGCAATTCCTGCAGAAGGCAGTATTAATTATAGAAATAAACTTATATTTGAAATGATGTTTGATAATGGGTTAAGAATTTCTGAGGTTTTATCTTTGAATTTGAATGAAATTGATTTTTTGTCTTCAACTATAAGAGTTAATGGGAAAGGCAGTAAGCAAAGAATAGTTTTAATAGGTGAATATGAAAAAGAAATGTTGAATATCTACTTAAACACTCATCGTCCAAATATCCTAAAAAAAACAAGGTCAAATTTGTTGTTTGCAACTAGTAAAGGTACTATAATCAGTAGAGAATATATATTTAGGGTTCTTAAGAAATATTCCAAAATAGCTGGAATAAACAGAAATGTTTCACCTCATGTTTTGAGACATTCTTTTG
>JBAXYK010000077.1:0-4525 GCA_041670825.1 Bacilli bacterium
AAAGCAATATCTGGACGCGGTGTTTTTGGCATAGTTAATGGTAATAAATATTTAGTTGGCAATAGAAGTTATTTAGAAGAAAATGGAATAACGCTTGATATTGATGATAGTGATACTCAAAATGGTGTTACTAGTTTATATATAGCAAAAGATGATAAACTCATTGGAATTATAGGAGTTAGTGATGTCTTGAAAGCAGGTAGTTTAGAGGCAATAAAAAGAATTACTGAAAGAGGCATTGAAGTCATTATGATAACTGGTGATAGCAAGACAAGTGCAAAGTCTATTGCTAGTAAAGTGAATATTAAAAGAGTATATAGTGAGATGACACCTGAACAAAAAAGCAATGTAATTAAAGATATTCAAGATAAAGGTTTAAAAGTAGCAATGTGTGGTGATGGTATTAATGATGCACCATCATTGATGAGGGCAGATGTGGGTATTGCAATTGGAAGTGGAACAGATATTGCTATAGAATCTGCTGATATAGTACTAGTTAGGAATGATTTGCTAGATGTTTATGGAGCAATAGAATTAAGTCATAAAACCATTAATAATATAAAACTAAGTCTTTTCTGGGCATTTATATATAATATTATTGGTATTCCAATAGCAGCAGGTATTTTCTATCAAACATTTTCATTAAAACTTAACCCAATGATAAGTGCTTTAGCAATGAGTTTTAGTTCAGTATGTGTAGTTTTAAATGCTCTTAGATTAAAGAGTTTTAGAATTAATAAAAAGGAGGAAAAATTTATGAAGAAAGAAGTTTACATTGAAGGAATGATGTGCGAGCATTGTAAAAAAAGAGTAGAGGAAGCATTAAAGAAAATAGATGGAGTTATTGATGCTGAAGTAATTTTAAAAGATGGTAAAGCAATCATTAGTTTTAGTAAAGCAGTTAGTGAAGAAGAAATAAGTAAAGCAATTTCAGATGCTGGATATGATGTTAAGGAGATTTAATGATGAAAGCAAATAAAGATAAGGTAAGTAATTTATTAAAAACTGCAAGAGGTCAAGTAGATGGTATTTTAAAAATGGTTGAAGAAGATAGGTATTGTATAGATATTTCCAATCAGATACTGGCCACCTCAGCTATTTTAAGTAAAGTAAATGCAGAAATACTTAAATCTCATCTTAAGCATTGTGTTAAAGATGCAATTAATAGTAATGATGTCAATAACAAAGTAGAAGAGTTAGAAAAGATAATTGATAAAATGGCAGGGAAGTCTTTGTAGTTGTAAAAATGATTGTTATCAATTAAAATTAGAAGCAGAAATGAGTGATAAAATGATTACAAAAAAGATTTGGCAAGAAATAAAAAAAGCCGAAAGCATTGTTATATTTAGACATATAAAACCGGATGGAGATGCATATGGGGCACAAATGGGATTGAAAGAATTGATTACTTTTAATTTTCCAACAAAAAAAGTTTATTGTGCTGGAGAAATATCATCTCACTGGTCAAAGATAATGGGAGATACAGATACCGATTTAAGTGATGAAATAATAAAACAATCACTTGTTATAATTTTAGATGTTGCTAATAAAGCAAGAATTGATGATCAAAGATTTCTATTTTCTTCAAAGATTATTAAAATAGATCATCATATTTTTGTTGAAGAATTTGGAGGTATTGAATGGGTTGATACTTCAAGCATGGCAACTTGTGAAATGATTACCAAAATGGCTTTTGATAATAATGCAAAGATTGATTCAAAAGCAGCTACAAATTTATATTGTGGAATTGTTACAGATTCTGGGAGATTTTTGTTTTCAAATACAACCTCACAAACATTAATATATGCTGCTAAATTAATAGATAAAGGAGTGGACATAAACAGTCTATATTCTTTTATTTATGAAAATACAGAAAAAGAAGTAAGGTTTAAGGGATATTGTCAATTAAACTATAAAACTACTGAACATGGAGTAGCGTATATGTTTATTACTACTGAGTTAAGAAAGCAATTTAATATTAATGAAAATTATGGAGCAGGCTCAGTCAATGTGTTATCAAACATTGAAGGAGTAAATATTCATGTTTTCTTTTCTGAAAAAGAGGATGGTAAAGTCAAAGTTGAACTTAGATCAAAAGCTTTGCCAGTAAATATTGTTGCTACCAAATATGGAGGCGGAGGTCATAAACTAGCTTCAGGGGCAATAGTTCCTTCTTGGGAGGTAGCAGAACAATTGCTAAAAGACTTAGATGATTTATGCAAAGAATCTGCTGAACACTATGAAGCCTTATTCTAGAGAATTTGATGTTGCTAAAAGAGCAATTATTGAAGCAAGTAATGCTGTAATGGAAGTTTATAAGTCATCTAATAGTTTAAATGTAGAAATTAAGGATGATAATTCGCCGGTAACTAGAGCAGACTATATTTCTAACAAAATAATTGTTAATCAATTAAAAGATGCGTTTCCTAGTTATGGTATTTTAAGTGAAGAAACAAATGATGATAAAAGCCGTTTGCAAAAAGAATATGTTTGGATTATTGACCCTTTAGATGGAACGAAAGATTTTATAAATCATGATGATGAATTTGCAATAAATGTTGCATTAGCAAAATCAGGAGAAATTGTTTTGGGATTAATAATGATTCCAGTGATTGATGAATTATATTATGCAATAAAAGGTGAAGGAAGTTATTTCATAGATAAAGAAGGGAATAGTATAAAAGTTACTGTTTCAAATAAAGAAAAAGATTTAGTTTTTGCAATTAGCAGAGAACATGTTAGTAATAAAGACCTGGAATTTATAGCAAATAATTCTATGATAATTAATAAAGTAAAAAGATGTGGTAGTTCCTATAAAAGTTGTTTGCTTGCTAAAGGTGAGATAGATGTGCAAATAAAACTTGCTTCAGGGTCAAAAGAGTGGGATATAGCACCTTGTGATTTATTAATTAGTGAAGCAGGTGGAGTTTTTAGTAAACCTAATGGCAAAAAATATGTTTATAACAAAGAAGATGTAAATAACTATGAAGGCTATATAGGTTTAAATAGATTAAGAGAAGAATTTTATGAAAGGTAGTGATTTTTATGTATGAGGTGTATAATGGCAAAATGTTTAGTAGGATTGCTGCCTTAATTGTGGATTTAATAATAGTTTTGTGCATTTTTGTAACGATAGATATTTTGATTACAAAAAATGTGGCAAATAATGTATGGCAATATGATGATAAGGTATCACAATATGAAAACTATCAGATAGACTATGGTATTGCATATAAAGATGCTGAAGGTAATTTAATATATGTTGATGATGTTGAAGATTCTACTTTAGAAGCATTTAAAAGTGATGAAAGTGTTTTGGCACTTGCTCAAGATATTACCACTTTGCAAATAATTCAAATATCTTTTGACCTTTTTGTTTCTGAAATTTTAGTCTTTTTTGTTCTACCTTTAATTTTTAAAAATGGTCAAACACTTGGTAAGAAATTAATGAGATTAGGGCTTGTTAATTCAAAAGGTTTGAAAGTTGCTAATTGGGCAGTGTTTGCAAGGTTCATAATAGGTATATATGCGGTAGAATCAATTATATCCGTGTTAACCTTCTCTCCTATACCTTTAATCCTTTCTTTCTTAATAGCACTTTTCACTAAAAAGAAGACAGCTTTACATGATTTAATTGCTGGAACAAGAGTAATTGATATTGATAAAACAATTATCTTTGAAACTTTTGAAGAAAAGAGTGCAGCAATAGAAGAATATGAAAAAACTAAGAAAAAAGAAGAAGAACCAAAACTCATTAGTGCCTAAAATGTAAAAAAGTGTTAATAAATTAAAAACCTAAATAGACATAGTAGCATTTTTTAACTATAATGTAGTTATAATAAACAAAAACGCCAATATGCTAAACAAGTTTAATGTGTTTTGTGTTATCATTTAAGTGACAATATGTGATTTGTATTTTTTGGTTGTTATCTATGTTATATTAATATGCATAAATGGGAGAATTGAATATGGAAGTAGTATTAAAAAACTTATCTAAACACTTTACTGATCGAAAGGGTAATGTTGCTAAGGCGTTAAATGATTTAGATGTTACAATTCCTTCAGGAAAATTGATTGGTCTTCTAGGTCCTTCGGGATGTGGGAAATCAACAACTCTTTATTTGATTGCTGGGCTTCATAAACCAACGCAAGGTCAGATATTTTTTGGTGACAGTGATGTAACTAATGTTCCTCCTGAAAAAAGAGGAATTGGCTTGGTTTTCCAAAACTATGCTTTATATCCACATCTAACAGTTAGACAAAATATAATGTTTCCTTTAGAAAACATGAAAATGCCAAAAGATGAAGCTATCAAGATAGCTCAAGAAATGGCAGATTTAGTAGATATAGGTAAACTTATGGATCGTAAGCCAAAAGAACTTTCTGGAGGTCAACAACAAAGAGTTGCTATCGCTAGAGCATTAGTGAAAAAGCCTCGTGTTTTGCTTCTTGATGAACCATTAAGCAATCTTGATGCAAGATTAAGATTACAAACAAGAGAAGAAATAAAGAAGATTCAAAGAGA
>JBAXYK010000078.1:0-4507 GCA_041670825.1 Bacilli bacterium
TATTTTAAAATACTTTGATAAGTATTCTAAGACATAACTACTACATGGTGCACAGCAAGAATGAAGTAAGAGAGTAGGAGTTATATTGCTATTTGTAATCTCTTCAATAATTCTATCGGTAATAATTTGATAATTTTCTTTCATAAAGTTCACTTCCGTTAAATATTATACAATATTAATTTATATCTTGCAAATATGATTTAGATATGCTATAATAGGTCGGTATTTGAAAAAAAGGGAAGTGGAAATATGAATATTAGAAATATTGCAATTATAGCCCACGTTGACCATGGTAAGACTACTTTGGTTGATCAGTTGCTGAGAAAATCTGGGACATTTAGAGCAAATGAAGAAGTTGTTGAAAGAGTATTAGATAGTAATGACATTGAAAGAGAAAGAGGAATTACTATTTTAGCTAAAACAACAGCAATTTATTATAAAGACTATCGAATAAATATTCTTGATACGCCAGGTCATGCTGATTTTGGTGGAGAAGTAGAAAGAATAATGAAAATGGTTGATGGTGTTCTTTTGGTCATTGATGCTTTTGAAGGAACAATGCCACAGACAAGATTTGTTTTAAAAAAGGCATTAGAAGCAAAAGTTAAACCTATTGTAATTGTTAATAAAGTTGATAGACCTAATGCAAATGTAGAAAAAGTAGTTGATGAAGCATTAGAATTATTTATTGAACTTGGTGCAGATGAATCATTATTAGAATTTCCAGTAGTTTATGCATCCGGATTAAAAGGAACCTCTTCATATTCTTCTGATATTTCTACTCAAGAAGATACAATGGATCCTATATTTGATTCAATTATTAAATATATTCCAGAACCTAAGGTTGATATTAATGGTAGTTTTCAATTTCAACCTGCACTTCTTGACTATAATGATTATTTAGGAAGAATTGGGATAGGTAGAATTACAAGAGGTAAGGTAAAAGTAAATGATAATGTTGTTTGCATGCGCCTTGATGGTACTAATGTAAGTTTTAGGATTCAAAAATTATATGGTTTTTTGGGTTTAAAAAGAATTGAGATTGAAGAGGCACAAGCAGGCGATATTGTAGCAATTGCTGGTTTACAAGACATAAGTGTTGGAGAAACAATCTGTGATCCTAACAATTTGGAATCTCTAGAACCAATACATATTGATGAGCCAACATTGCAAATGACATTTTCTTCAAATAACTCACCTTTTGCAGGAAAAGAAGGTAAGTTTGTAACAGCAAGGAAAATTGAAGAACGTTTATTTAAAGAAATGCAAAAAGATGTTTCACTAAAAGTAAAAAGAATAGAAAATTCTGAATCATGGATTGTTTCTGGAAGAGGTGAATTACATCTTTCAATATTGATAGAAAATATGCGTAGAGAAGGATATGAAGTTCAAGTATCAAAGCCAGAGGTAATTATTAAGCAAATAGATGGTGAAAATTGTGAACCATATGAGGAATTACAAATAGATGTCCCAGAAGAATATTTAGGAAACGTTATGGAATCATTAGGTCCAAGAGGGGC
The DNA here is from genome assembly GCA_041670825.1 of Bacilli bacterium. Taxonomy (GTDB): domain Bacteria; phylum Bacillota_I; class Bacilli_A; order RFN20; family UBA1709; genus JAQUUH01. Next base: position 1,521 of record JBAXYK010000078.1, read on the forward strand.
AGAATTAGTAAACATGATAAATACTGAAAATCAAGTAAGAATTAATTACTTGATACCTTCTAGAGGATTACTAGGATTTATGACTGATTTTATGACACTTACCAAAGGATATGGGATAATCAATCATACATATAAAGAATATCGTCCTACTAAGGGAGCTCAAGTAGGAGAAAGAAAAGTAGGAGTTATGGTTGCAACAGACCAAGGAATGGCAACTCATTATGCTATTGAACAATTGGAGCCTAGAGGTACATTGTTTATAGAGCCAGGAGTTCAGGTCTATGAGGGCATGATAGTTGGTGAAAATGCATATGATATGGATCTTACATGTAACGTGGCAAGAGTCAAAAATCTAAGTAATATGCGTTCTGCCGGTAAAGATAATACAGTAGTTTTAAAAAGACCGAGGAAAATGTCTTTGGAAATAGCTCTAGATTATATTAATACAGATGAGTTAGTTGAAATTACTCCAAAAGGGTTTAGGCTAAGGAAAAAAATACTAGATACTACTGAAAGAAAAAAATACGATAGTTATAGAAAAAATAATAGTAAATAAAAAGGAGAGAAATTTCTCTCCTTTAATTTTGTTTAATAAGTGATAATTGAACCCTTTGTTTATCTAGTAATACTTCAAGGACATAAACATTAACTATTTGTCCAACACTTACTATTTCTAAAGGATGATTTATTTTTGTGAGTGACATCTTAGATTTATGCACTAATCCATCGTTTTTTAAACCAATATCAACAAATGCGCCAAAATCAACAATGCTTCTTACAGTTCCTTGTAACATCATTCCTGGTTTTAGATCTTCTAAATGTAAAATATCGTTTTTTAATATTGGAGCAGGATAATTGTCACGTATATCTCTAAGTGGTCTTGATAATTCATTAATAATATCGTCATAAGTATATTCACCTAAATCATATTTTTTTATATCTTTTTGTTTATTTAAATTTACTAATTTTTCAGAGAATTCATTAGAACCCATTTTTTCATAATCTAATTTATAATCAAGCATTAATTGATTAACTTTTTCATAGTCTTCCGGGTGAATAAAAGTTTTATCTAGAGGATTAGAACTATCAAGTATTTTTAAAAAGCCTATTGCTTGTTCATATGATTTATCGCCAATACCTTTAACTTTTCTTAATTCATTACGATTTTTGAAGTTCCCATTTTTTTGCCGATAATCAATAATATTATCTGCAGTTTTTTTATTAAGACCAGAAACATAACTTAACAGTGGAGAGGAGGCACTATTTAGATTTACACCGACTGCATTAACAACTTTAGTAATAGTAAAGTCTAATCCTTCTTCAAGAAGATTCTGATTGACATCATGTTGATATTGCCCAACTCCGATTGATTTTGGATCAATTTTAATTAGTTCTGAAAGTGGATCTATTACTCTTCTTGCAATTGATATAGCACTTCTTTCTTCAACAACTAGATCTGGAAATTCTTTTTTAGCAAGTTCGCTTGCAGAATACACACTAGCCCCAGCTTCACTGACAATAATATATTTTGTTTTTAATTCATATTCTTTTAGAGTTTTTGCGATAAAAGCTTCAGTTTCTCTACTTGCAGTACCATTACCTATTGCAATTAATTCTATATTATATTTTTTTATTAAATTGACAACTTTTTCTTTAGCATCCTTAATTCTATTTTCATTAACATTTTCGCCAATATATTTTTCATGAGGGTATATAACATCCTTGTGAACAAAATCTCCATTACCATTAATTACGGCAAGTTTGCACCCAGTTCTAAATGCTGGATCTACGCCTAACATATTTAAATTTTTAAATGGAGGAGTCAAGAGCAATTGTTCAAGATTTATTGTAAATAGTTCAATGGCTTTTTCTTCAGCTTTACTAGTCAACAAATTTCTTATTTCTCTTTCAAGAGAAGGGAAAAGTAATCTTTTATAACTATCCTCAATTGCTTCAATTATGTACTTATTATTAGGACATCCTATTTTTTTGATTATTCTACGTTTCATAAAATTTATTATCTCATCATCAATTGTAGAGATTTTTACTTTTAAAATATCTTCTTTTTCTCCGCGATTTATGGCAAGAATTCTATGGTTAGGAATAAATCTTATTAGTTCCTGGTGATCATAATATAGTTCGTATACTTTCTTGGTATCTAAAGCATCTTTTTTAATGCTTGTTTCAATCTTTCCATTGTATAAAATAGATTTTCTTGCAAATTCTCTATATGTATGATCATCTGAGAAGTTTTCTGCTAAAATATCTTTTGCACCTTGTAATGCTTCTTCAGTAGTTTTAGTGTCATCTGATAAATATTTCTTTGCTTCTTCAAGTGCATTTATATCATTGAAAAGCAACATAAAATTTGCTAATGGCTCTAACCCTTTAGAAATGGCAATAGTTGCTCTAGTCTTCTTTTTTTCTTTATATGGCAAATATAAATCTTCAACTATATTTAAAGTCTCAGCTTCAATTATATCTTTCCTTAATTGATCAGTTAATTTTCCTTTTTCATCAATTAACTTTAAAACTTCAAGTTTTCTTTCTTCAAGTTTTGTTAAATAATCATATCTTTTCTGAATTTTTCTTAATTGTTCCTCATCTAAATTCTTAGTTTTTTCTTTTCGATAACGTGCAATAAAGGGAATGGTTGCACCATCTAAAAGTAATTCTATAGCACTTTTTATGTTTTCTGGATTTAAGCCTAACTCAATGGCTATTTTTGCTATTATTTTTAGATTCATATAATCACCCCACACTTTTCAAAATTATACCATAAATTAAGATTTATTATACATGTTAGTATTAAAATGAGCTAAATATTATTAAAATACTTGTATATTTATACATAAATATGCTAAAATAATCATGCAATAAGTTTATGAGTGGGGGAAACCCCACTCTTACTTTTGAAATGAGGTGTGCTATGGAAAAAGTACAAATTGAGAAGATACAAAATATTATTATTCCAATTATTCAAGCAA
>JBAXYK010000079.1:0-4489 GCA_041670825.1 Bacilli bacterium
ATCCCAACCATTCAATATCTTTCTTTATTGCCTCAACAAATTCTGCTCCTTCTTTTGCTGGGTTTGTATCATCAAAACGAAGATTTGTTTTACCATTAAATGCAGCAGCCAACTCAAAATTTGTAATAATAGCTCTTGCATGTCCTATATGCAAATACGCATTTGGTTCAGGAGGAAAACGTGTGACTATAGCTTTTACTCTTTTTTCAGCTAAATCATTTTCCATAATTGTTTTAATAAAGTTTGATATCTCTTGCATAACAAAAACCCCCGTTTTTTCACATAATTAATTCTACTAATATTATATATATTATACTTCATATTACTATTTTTCAAACAGTTTTAAAAAACTCTTCCAAATAGTCTAGATAATTATGTATAATTATTAAGGTCACTCTAGGAGATGGATAAAATGAAGATTAGTTTTAACAATGATTATAGCGAAGGTGCTCATCCAAGCATTTTAAAAAAAATAGTAGAAAAGAATCTTGAATCCAATATTGGATATAGTAATGATGATTATTGCAAACAGGCTAGCAAATTGATTCTTGATGAAATTGATTGCCCCACTAGCAAAGTCCATTTTTTTGTCGGAGGCACTCAAACAAACTTTACTTTTATTGCTAGTGTTTTAAGACCTCATCAAGCAGTAATTTGTTGCGAATCTGGACATATAAATGTTCATGAAACTGGTTCTGTTGAGGCAACTGGTCATAAAGTCATATCCACTCCAGCTTTTTTAGGAAAAGTAAGTATTGAAGAAATTGATAAATGCGTAAAACATCATCAAGATGAACACATGGTTATGCCAAAAATGGTATACATATCAAATTCAACAGAAATAGGAACAATATATACAAAAAAGGAATTAATAGATCTTTACAATTATTGCAAAGAAAATAATTTATACCTATTTGTCGACGGGGCAAGACTTGGCTCAGCGATTACTGCAAAAAATAATGATACTACTTTAAAAGATTTTGCAAAATATTGTGATGCTTTTTACATTGGTGGAACTAAACATGGGCTCCTTTTTGGTGAAGCTCTTGTAATTAATAACATCAAACTAGAAGAAGATTTTCGCTTTATTATGAAGCAAAAAGGTGCTTTGCTTGCCAAAGGATTCCTTCTAGGAATCCAATTCAAAGAATTATTTTCTAATAAATTATTTTATAATATAGGAAAGCATGAAAATGAAATGGCAGAGAAAATACAGGATGCTTTTGTGAAAAAAGGAATTGAACTTTATATCAATAGTCAAACTAATCAAATATTCCCTGTTTTTAATGAGAAACAATATAAAAAACTTGAGAAAAAATATTTATTTAGTGTATGGGAAAAAATTGATAGCAAAAGAATAATAACTAGATTTGTAACTTCTTGGGCAACCAAACAAGAAGATGTTGATAATTTGATAAATGATATTAATGACTTATAAAAAGACTAGCAAATATCTTGCTAGTTTTTTTTATTTCATAAATTTATCAGCCTTTTGGATGGCTTTTTTTAACCATTCAGGATTTTCTTCACCACTTTTTATCTCTTCCATGAGTTTAAGTTCTTTTTTAGATAATTTTCTATTATTTAATAAATCAGGACGTTTTTCAGAAGTTAGCCTTAAACTTTCTTTTAAACGCCATTTTTCTATTGCTATATGATTGCCAGAAAATAAGATATCAGGAATATTCTTACCTTCATATTCTCTTGGCAAAGCGTATTGAGGGTATTCTAATAATTCATTTTCAAAAGATTCTTCAATAATTGATGATGATGATATACTTCCTTCAAGTAAACGAATAACAGAGTCTGCCACTACCATTGAGGCAAGTTCTCCTCCTGTTAATATATAGTCCCCTATAGAAATTTCTATATCTACATTATCAATTATTCTTTCATCAACCCCCTCATAATGCCCACAAATCAAAATTAAATGATCCTTTAAGGCTAATTCATGAGATAATTTTTGATTGAACTTTACTCCTTTAGGAGATAGTAACACTACATATGAATTATCTTTTCTAACGCTTTTTAAACAGTCAAGAACTGGTTGACACTTCATTATCAGTCCTGCGCCGCCACCAACAGAATAATCATCAACTCTACCATTTTTATCGGTAGTAAAATCTCTTATATTGCTAGTATGGATTTCAACAGCATTTTTTGCTATTGCCCTTTTAATAATTGAGGTACTTAAAAATTCATTAAACATTTCTGGAAAAAGAGTTAATATATCAATCTTCATTATTCAACAACCCCTCAATCTTATTTATCACAATCATTTTATTTTCTAAATCAACATTATTAATAAAGGCTTTAACAAAGGGAATTAGTACATTTTTTTGGTTTTTATCTTTAACTTTAATTATATGTTGTGCTCCATTATTAATTATTTCAATAACTTCACCAATTAATGTATTATTATCAGTAAAAACTTTTAGTCCAATTAATTGATAAAAATAGAATTGATCTTCTTTTAATGATGGCAATTTATCAACAGAAATCTTTATATAACAGTTTTTAAATTTTTCAGCATCTTCAATTGTATTTATTTCCGAAAAATGTACATAATCAAAATCTCCTGATTTACTATGACCATCAACCTTATAAATAGTTTTTTCTCCTGTATCTTCATTTTCAATGTATAATTCATTACCTTTTTTATATCTTAAAGAAGAAAAATCAGTAAGACTTTTCACTTTAAGTTCACCTTTTAGACCTCTTACATTAATGATTTTGCCAATACTTACTAATTTCATTAGATCAACTCCCAATTTATTATAACAAATTGCTATCACTTTAAAAATATTAAAAAAAAACACATTGCTGTGTTTTATTCTAAATTTGCGCTTTCAAACGATTCAAATTTTATCCTTATTCTTTTATCATTTAGTTTTCCTGCGACACTTACAACCTTGCGAATTGAATCAGCTACGCTGCCTCCTCGCCCAATTAATCTTGCTATATCATTGGATTCCCCAATAACTAACATAATTACTTCGTTTTCTTCACCAGAAGGCATTTGACGTATCATTATTGCATCTTTATTGTCTACTAGTGGGTCTACTATGTCACGGATTAATTTTTCAACATCCATTTTCAAGTCCTACTTTGAATTCTTGGAATCGTGGAAAGCTTTCATTACGCCATTTTCTGATAGAATATTGCGTACTGTGTCAGATGGTTGTGCACCTTTTTTTAGCCACTCTAAAGCTAACTCTTTATCAAGAACGACTTTGTGATCATCTTGTGGTTGATAAATACCAATTTCTTGAATAAATCTACCATCTCTAGGTGAACGAGAATCAGCAACTACGATACGGTAACTAGCTAATTTATGACGTCCTGTTCTTTTTAATCTAATTTTTACTGCCATTTATTTCCCCTCCTAATTTCTTTTACCAAGTAATTATAACATACAACAAACGTGTGTCAAGTATTTTTGGTTAACACCATTACATTTTAGGAAACTTGCCACCTTTAAACATTGAAGACATTTGTTTCATCATGGTTTTAGTTTGTTCATATTGACGCAAAACATTATTAACATCGGTTGTAGTTAATCCACTACCCTTAGCTATTCTTTCTTTTCTTCCAGATCTTATAATATCTGGATTCTTTCTTTCTTCAATAGTCATAGAGTATATTACTGCTTTTGACTTTTTCATCCTTTGCTCTGCTCTTAATTGATCTGCTTCCGAAAGTTTTGGTGCACCAGGCAATAATTTTGCAATGCTACCTAGTGGACCCATTTTATTTGCTGATTCCATTTGATAAAGTAAGTCCTCTAAATCAAATCTACCAGACATCATTCTTCCCATCATAGTTTTTGCTTTCTTCTCATCAACATTTTCTTGAGCCTTTTCAATTAAGCTTTGAAGGTCCCCCATTCCAAGTATTCTTTCTGCCATTCTACTTGGATGAAATTCCTCTAAATCATTAATTTTTTCTCCAATACCTGAAAATTTAATTTTAAGTCCACTAACTTTTGCAATAGAAAGTGCTGCTCCGCCTCTAGCATCACCATCAAGTTTTGTCATTATTACTCCTGTTAGTGATAATAATTTATTGAAAGCATCAGCAGATATTGAAGCTGCTTGACCTGACATAGCATCAACAACTAACAAGATTTCTTGTGGACTATATCTTTGTTTTAATAATTTTAATTCTTCCATTAATTCATCATCAATATGCAATCTACCTGCAGTATCGATTATTATTGGGTCTAAATTATTACTTAAAGCATAATTTAATGCCTCTGAAACAATTTGAATAACATCCTTTGTATTTCTATTGCTATAAAAGTTAAAATTATTATCCTTAGCTAATTGTTCAAGTTGATCAATTGCTGCCGGACGATATACATCACATGCCACTAACAATGGATTCTTATTATATTTTTTAACTAGTAAATGGGCAAGCTTTGCACTACTCGTTGTTTTCCCTCCGCCTTGGAGACCAACCATCATAATAATGTTTTGCTTATTAGAAT
>JBAXYK010000080.1:0-4458 GCA_041670825.1 Bacilli bacterium
GCCGTAAACCGGGGACTATGATGAATCAACAATCTTTTTAGATTTGTTATTGTTCATCAATTAAATGATGAACTTTTTTCATTTTTAAAGGACAGCTATTAAAACAAGTTTTTGCAGTAGGAGGAAATAAATATGCAAAATTTTTCTCAGAAACTTGATCACTTTTTTGGGATTACCAAAAGAGGATCAACAGTAAAACGTGAATTACTAGCTGGTCTTGTAACGTTTTTGTCGTTAGCCTATATTCTAGCAGTAAATCCAACAATGTTAGGAGGCAATGGTGCATTTGAAACTGGCATAGACGTAGGTTCAGTTTTCATGGCAACAGCTCTAGCTGCTGGTATTACTACTATTTTAATGGGTATTTATGCAAAGCTTCCAGTTGCTTTAGCTCCTGGAATGGGTGTTAATGCATTTTTTGCTTTGACAGTATGTGCCCCATGGGGTTTCAACAAATCATGGCAATTTGCTTTAGCAGCAGTCTTAATTAGTGGTATTATATTTGTTATTATTTCTCTAACAGGAGTTAGAAAAGCTGTAATCAATGCAATTCCAATGAATATGAAATATGCAGTCGGTGGTGGAATTGGTTGCTTTATTGCCTTTATCGGTTTGGTCAATAGTGGTTTGATTTATGTTGATACTACATCAGCACTTCCACAACTTGGTCATTTCTCTTCACCAGTTCTTTTAATTGGATTAGCAGGAATTATTATTACTGCAGTTCTAATGATTAAAAAAGTTAAGGGTTCAATTTTCTTTGGACTTGTTGCTACAGCCGTAATTGGTCTAGTTTGCCATTTATTGGGTGTAAGTGAACTATCTGCAGCAGGAGTTGAATTACTTCCAAACTTTGATAACATATCATTTGCTATTCCATCACTTGCTCCAACATTTGGTAAAGCATTTGGATCTTTTGGCGAAGTACTAACATCATTTGATGGTTGGGTAATTATAGTAATGTTCCTATTTGTTGACTTCTTTGATACAGCAGGAACACTTGTTGCTATTGGTACACAAGCAGATTTAATAAACGATAAAGGGGAAATTGAGGGTGCAGATAGAGCATTCTTAGTTGACTCAGTTGGTACAGTTATTGGTGGTGTTCTAGGAACATCAACTGTTACTTCATATATTGAATCTTCAACAGGTATTGAAGCTGGTGGTAGAACAGGGTTAGTTGCAGTTACAACAGGTATCTTATTGATATTAGCAATTTTCTTTGCACCACTTTTAAGTGTTGTTACTAGTGTTGTTACTGGTCCAGCACTTGTTATAGTTGGAGTCTTAATGGCTTCAAACTTCAAAAAGATTGATTGGACAGATTTTACAATTGCAGTTCCTGCATTCTTTACAATTATTGGTATGATTTTAACTTATTCTATTGCTAATGGTATGGCATTAGGATTCATTATGTATCTAGTTTGTGAAATTGCTGCTGGAAAAGCAAAAGAAGTAAAGCCTGCAATGTGGGTATTACCTTTCTTCTTTGTAGCATACTTTATATTCTCAGCAATTGTTTAATAAATAAAAGAATTAATAAAATAAAATTAAATGCTAGGAACTAGGCCTCCTAGCATTTTTATATCATTTATAAAAATGAATGAACTTGCTATAATAAATACTGATAGAGGTGAAGAGTTGTGGACAAAATAGAAGAATTTAAAAAAATAATTTCTCAATCTAATAATATTGTCTTTTTTGGAGGGGCAGGAGTATCTACAGAGTCCAATATTCCAGACTTTAGAGGAACAACTGGTCTTTATAATAATAATGAAGAAAAATATCCAGCAGAATATATTTTGTCACATGATTTTTTCTTTGCTAACGTAGAGTATTTTTATAAATTTTATTTTAGCAAGATGATTTATCCAAATGCCTTACCAAATGATTGTCACAAGGTTCTTGCAAAAATGGAAGCACTAGGGAAAATTAAAGCAGTAATTACTCAAAATATAGATGGATTGCATCAAAAAGCAGGTAGTAAAAATGTTATTGAGCTTCATGGTTCAGTTATGAGAAATTATTGTACTAAATGTCATAAATTTTATGATTTAGAATATATGCTGAAGTTTAAAGATAGTGTTCCAAAATGTAATGTTTGTGGCTCAATTATCAAGCCAGATGTTGTTTTATATCAAGAAGGATTAAATAGTAATGATTTAGAAAGAGCTTTGTATTATATATCTTCGGCAGAAACTTTAATTGTGGGAGGGACATCATTAACAGTTTATCCAGCTGCAGGGCTAATTCGTTATTTTAAGGGCAAAAATATAATATTAATAAATGAGAATTCCACACCATTAGATGATAACTTTGGCATGATTATTAAAGAAAAAGTTGGGAAAGTTTTTAAGGAAATTGATTTGTAAAAAAGAAAGAGCATTTTAGCTTTTTCTTTTTTAGTAAATATATAGATGCTATAATTGATTTAATTAAGGGGGACTTAATGATGGATAATAAAGTATCAGCCAGAACAAAACATACGTATGGCTGGGGATGTATTGGTAGAGACATGTGTTATACACTTGTAAATTCTTACTTTTTGCTTTTCTTAACAGATGCTATAGGACTTGCTGCAGTTGCTTTAGCATCAATTGGTGTAGTTATTGCTGTTGCTAGAATTTGGGATGCAATTAATGATCCAATGATGGGAACAATAGTAGATAATACCAGAGGAAGATGGGGAAAGTTTAAACCTTGGATTCTTATTGGTGCAATATCTAATGCAATAGTGGTTATTTTAATGTTTAATCATTATGTAGCAGAGCCTTCCGTTCAAGTCGCTGTTTATGGAATATTATATTTTTTGTGGGGCATGACATATACGATGAACGACATAGCGTATTGGTCAATGTTACCATCGTTAACTGTAGATATTACTGAACGTTCAAAAGTTGGAACAATAACTAATATAGCAGCAAGTATTGGTCAATTTTCAATAATTGCAGGAGCATCACCTATATCTAATCTTATATCAAATAAGATAGCAGCCAGTTCAACAGAGGCAATAAGTAGAGGAGATGCCTTAGCAAAAGCTTTCTTTATAATAGCTATCGTTATATCAATAGTATTTGTTCTATTATCATTAATGACAGTTTTTGGCGTAAAAGAAAAAAAGAATATAATAACAGGTGCAAAAAGTGAAAAAGTACCTTTAAAAAACATGTTTAAAATTATAATAAAAAATGATCAATTACTAGTAATAGCAATCACTTATATTCTATTTAATATAGGATATTTTACTACAACAAGCATGGGAGTCTATTACTTTAATTTTGCAATGCAAGATTATGGGGTTGGCACTAAATTCCTTTATTTCTCAATTATTCTTGCAGTAACAACAATAGTAACAATGGCCTTCTATCCATTACTAGCAAAGAAATTTACTAGGAAGAAGTTGTTTACCATTGGGATAGCATCAGTTATTTTGGGCTATTTAGTAATGTTTAGTGCTGGTGTTTTTCTTCCACTTAACATGGTTACATTAGGAATATCTGGTGTAGTTTTGTTTTTTGGATCATCAACTATTTCAATGTTAATAATAATGATTTTTGCTGATACTATTGAATATGGTCAATGGAAACTTGGAAATCGTAATGAAAGTATCAATTATTCTTTGCGTCCATTAGGAGTTAAATTTGCATCAGCAGTTTCAGGATTAGTTTTAACAATAACTCTTGTTTTATCAAAATTAGATGCAGTTTCAAAGACTCTTTCTCAATTAGATCAATCCGCATCAGATTATATGGAAAAAGTAGGAACAATATTAGGTTCTATTGATCCTTCGCAAATTATGATGCTAAGAACATCAATTACGATTTTCCCAATAATTATTGTACTTATTAGTTATGTGATATTTATTAAATATTTCAAATTAGACAAAGATGATTATAATAAAATATTAAAAGAAATAGAAGACAGGGAAAAATCCAAGAATGAAAATATTTAAAAGGACTTTAAAATATACTTTACTAGTATTATTAATTGCTATTATAGCAATTTGTGCAATACCTTATTCTTTTGTTAGCGATAAACAAGGTGAAGATTTTAGCTCTATAATGTATGAAAATATTTATTTGCAAAACAATAATCCTAAAGTAACAGAGGTGGCAATGCTAGGAGCACATGATGCCTTTTCTTCAAGTATAAATTATAGTAGTGAAGTTGATCCTGCAGAAAGCGGGATTGTAGCAAATAAAGTAGTTTCTGCATTTTTAAAAGGATTTATAATAAGAAGTTCAGTTGCTCAAAAAAGCGATGCAACAAAATTATTAAACTCTGGTGTTAGATATCTTGATGTGAGAATATCTTATTTCAATGATTCTTGGTATGCAAAACATGCTTTAATTAGTGGAGAACTTAAGTATTATCTTTTGGATGTTCTTGATTTTTTAAGTAACAACAAAGGAGAATTTATTGTTTTTGATATTCAACATGCTTATTTGGAAGAAAAAA